>JAKVCY010000073.1 GCA_022448425.1 Thalassotalea sp.
TTTGCAAAAGTCATCGACATCACAAAATAATTCAACTAGATTCTTCATGCCTGTTCCTTGTTAGATTGAATCGTTCTTGGTCGAAAGCTCCGATCTAGGAACAGGCATTTAGTTCAATTTCTTAAACGGGATTGGGGTTAATTACTCTTCATTTTATTCCTCTTGGCATTAACCGCTTGTGTTGCAAGCCAGACCGCAACATCTTTGGTCAAAGCGTAAGTGCCTCGCCGGCCTTCAATCTTGAAAACCGGTATTGGCAATTTTTTACGCGTTAGTGCCCGTCTGTATGCATCAATACTGCTAAAACCCAACGCCATCTGTAAGTTTTCGCCAGATAACATCGGTGTTTTATAAAGCTCATATAAATCGTGCTCTAACACATGAGCCAACCTCTTTATATCTTCATCTGCTTCATCATGCATTGCCCCTCCTTTAATTTGAGATATGCACTATCTAAGACTAGACTGTACAGAGCGTGTGTAAATGGCACTATCACACTGAAAAATTACAACATATTTGTAGTTTCCAGAAGGGATGACATTGGGTTAGGCAAGCGAAATGACTACTAAGAGTTGAACTTGAACCAAGAATCAGAAATAAGGAATTAAAACAATCGACTAGGTAGTATTATTTTCAGGGGAAATGCGCACCAGCAAACAACAAAGTTGTAGATAGAATAATTGTACTTTGTTGGCTTGCACCAGTATAGAGCAATATTTTGCGCTGTTAAGGTGACTGTTATGAGCCCGTTACAACTCAGATATTACCCCTGGGTCGCCCCAGAATTTAAGAGGTTGGCCACGTCTGGGATTATTCAATATGTAATGAAGCAATTCAATGTAACCTCTGTTGCCGAATTGGTCAGAGCATTTAAAAATTCAAGTGACAACAACGCAATCTCAAGCGAGGAAAAGTCACACTTTTGGTATTTAAAGAATCAAGGGCAACCGATCAGAAGCCACCACAAAATTGAAAGAATTGACGCTGTTTTCCCTAACGCACATAAGCAGTTGGATCATCCACTTTTTGAATTGCTGACCCTTGGTAATCTACTAGAACGACCAACCATACCGATTGAGTTAAAACGCATACCTTGGCCTTATTTCCTTGCTCAGTTTAGGCTGCGAGTTATGTTTGCTGACAAACTAACAACAAGCAATGCATGGCAAACGTTCAAATATTTAGAGCGACTGAGTAACCGGTCAGATTACAATTCGCTTGCCTGCCTGTTGTACTACTATTATCAAAGCCAACATATAGGTGATGGCTTACGCAGTTTCCTTGAAAACTTGCTTTTGAAAGCATCAAAAAATGTAGAGCAGAACAATACCCCTTCGTATATCCAAACCCATCTAACTGAATCTGTATCGGCAACTTTTTACCATTAAACCAAATCTGGCCATTGGTCCACTGCTCATAACAGTGGTCCATAGATTTCAGAATTTAGTCCGGCCTAAGTAGAATCAGTGGATGATTTGAACATAATATGCAGCGACTATATTATAAAAGGCAATTAAGGGACTAAAACAATGAGTAAAGGGCTTGTAAATTATGACTCTTCACAAACCCTTTAGACATTTATGCTATCGATAGGTATTAGCCAGCATAGAATTTTATTTTCTTGGTTACACTCACTTCATCATCTCCCAACGAGGTAATTGTTAAGTTCAGTGAAGAAATGCCTTGCAGCATTAACTCTGGTGGAGCAGTCAGTGTGAATGGTACTACGAGCATTTCATGGCTGTCTGCAGTAAGTGGTGCTTCTAAACTTAAATTAATGCCATCGTCACCTTCAATTGAAAGCTTGAAAGTTTCTATATGTTGCATTTTATTTGTCAGTTTTAACTGATAGCTATTCTCAATATGACCGTCGTAAGTTGTGCGGTAAAGCACATTTCGGTCTCGCAGCACAGATGCTTCAATTGGAGAACGTATGGCGACGAAAACTCCCATTAATACGAACATGGCAAGCGTAAAGGTCCCGTATGCTAAAATTTTCGGGCGTAGCAGCGGTTCTTTCTTGCTATTCAATGCATTCTCACTGGTAAAACTGATTAGACCTTGTGGGTAATTAAACTGTGACATGGTTTGGTTACATGCATCGATACAAGCGCCACAACTGATGCATTCGTATTGCAGACCGTTACGAATGTCTATCCCTGCTGGACAAACATCAACACATAAATTGCAATCAACACAATCACCTAACCCCAATGCTTTAGGGTCATCTTTACGCTTACGGCGACCACGATTTTCACCGCGTAATTTATCGTAAGCGATAATTAAAGTGTTTTTGTCGAACATCGCTGATTGGAAACGAGAATATGGGCACATGTAAATACACATTTTTTCGCGCAACCAACCTGCATTACCGTAGGTACACAATGTAAATAAGCCGACCCAGAAATAGACAATACCTGACCATGACAAGGTGAATAACTCAGTGTAAAGCTCTTTGACTGGGATAAAATATGACATAAACGTCACTGCAGTCAGGAATGAAATTAATATCCAAGCAGTGTGTTTCAAAGCTTTTTTACGGAACTTTTCACCTGTCATCGGTTGCTTGTCACTTTTTATACGCTGATTGCGATTGCCTTCAATTTTCTCTTCAACCCAAATGTATAAAAACATCCATACGGTTTGGGGGCACAGGAAACCGCACCACACTCGCCCTAACCAAGTGGTAAAGAAGAAGAGTGCGAATGCTCCAACCATGAATAAGGCTGCGAGAACGGTTAAGTCTTGAGGAAAAAATGTGATAGAGAAAATACGGAACTGCTGAGTAGAAAAATCTAGCAGAATAGCCTGTTGACCATTGTAGGGAATCCATGGAATTAATATAAATAACAGCATAAGTATGGTGCTAGTATATTTGCGAATATTGGCGTAAAGCCCTTTTTGAAGCCTGACATAAACCCCTTCATCCTTTTTGTAGGGTTTAATTATCATGTATTCTTCTTTAACGTTAAAACTCATCGACTGCTCTCTTTAACCAGAATTTAGTGGTAATGCAGCCCTAATGGCAAAATAAGTGCCAATACCTTTAGTATTTTAAGTTATTGATAAGCAATGTAATTAGTTCTTTGAAAAGATGTGTTGCGTAATGAAAAAGCACGAAATATCGTGCTTTAGTGCGATATTTCGTGCCTTGTTTTATTTGTGAAGCATTACGATTGGTTATCGATTATGGAAATCAAAGGTAACTAACCTTTATGCTTTATGGTCTCTTGATATTGAGCTTTTGCATACGTGATCTCAACGTACTAGATGGCAAACCTAATTTCTTAGCGGCACCGTGTTCACCACCTATTCGCCATTGGCAAATTTCAAGCACACTAAGAATATGCTGACGCTCCGCCTCGGCGAGCGTTAGGTTAGTTCTGTCCAGACTATCTTGTTGTTGGGTTGTGCTGAGCACGAAATCCAACGTGTTATTACTGGCTAGTATCATTTCTCGCTCTATGACGTTTTGTAATTCTCGTACATTGCCAGGCCAATGATAGTCAGATAGTGCTCTTAAACTTTTGGGGCTAATGGAGGTTACATTTTTACCCAGTTTTTTGTTTGCCTTATCAATGATTTGCTGACAAAGGCTTGCAAGGTCATCCTTCCTTGCACGCAGTGCAGGCATCTCTAGCGGAAAAACATTCAATCGATAGAACAGATCCATTCTAAATTCGCCTGCATCAACCATCGCTTGTAAATCTTTGTTAGTGGCTGCTATTAAACGAATATCAACTTTTATCGTTTTATTACCACCAACGCGCTCAAATTCTTGCTCTTGTAGCACGCGTAATAGTTTACTTTGCGCTGCTAGCGATAATTCACCAACTTCGTCAAGAAATAAGGTTCCTTGGTTGGCTAGCTCAAAGCGCCCTTTACGGGTATCTTTTGCACCAGTAAATGCACCTTTTTCATGGCCAAATAGTTCTGATTCAAGCAGGCTTGGTGTAAAGGCAGCACAGTTTACTTTTATCATGGTTCTGCCAGCGCGCTTACTTTGTAGATGAAGCTCGCGAGCGGCTAGTTCTTTACCTGTGCCATTTTCGCCAAGAATGAGTACGGTGCTATCTGTAGGAGCTACCAAGCCTATTTGCGATTTAATGCGTTGCATTGCAAGGCTGTCACCGGTCAATTCAGACTGTTGCCACTGTGCACTCAACTCGCTGTGCAGGTAATGGTTCTCTGCTTGCAGTTGTTGTGATAGTGAACGTATTTTTTCGAGTGCAATAGTCAGTGCTTGTTCGTGCTGCTTCTGCTCACTAATGTCGCGAAAAACCGCTACCGCACCAATGAGCTCGTTATCTTTGTAGACGGGCGTTGAAGTATAGATAACAGGAAACGCGCTACCGTCTTTTCGCCAAAAAACTTCATCGTTAATTTGTCGACTTTTACCATCTTGTGCCGTCGCATAAATATGGCATTCTTCGGCAGGGTAGTGTGTGCCATCAGCGTGGGTATGGTGATGATAAGCATGGATTGATTTGCCCAGTAGCTCCTCAGCACTCCAGCCTGTCATGCGCTCAGCTGCCGCATTGACAAAAACGGCGAGCCCTTGGGTGTCAAAACCGTACACCCCTTCTCCCACTGCATTTAGCAATAGATCAGGATCTGCAAGTAGGCGTTTTAGTGAAGATGTCGGCATAGCAAAACTCAAAAATAATAAAGGCACGAAATATCGTGCCTTTATTATTTATCATTTTGTGCGCTGTGAAAAGCAAGAATGAAAAGCAAAAGTGAAAAGAGATTATAGCGCCTCGGCGCATTGTGTACTTTAGTTTGACTATGCGTTTCTGTTTGCAGCAATGTGGGCAAGTGCCACTAACGCTTTTTTATATGGTGATTCAGCTAATGGACTTAAGGCTGCAATGGCTTTGTCTGCTTCTTGCTCAGCTTTATGCTGGGTGTACACCAGTGAACCCGTGTCAGCCATCGCGGCCAGAATATCGTCTAAATGTTCCATGCCATTACAATGCTCAATGGCGTCACGAATAAGTTGGCGTTGCTGTTCGTTGCCATTGTGCATTGCGTAAAGCAGAGGCAGAGTTGGCTTACCTTCAGCTAGGTCATCACCAACATTCTTACCCATTTCTTTTGCATCAGCTGTGTAGTCAAGAATATCATCAACAAGCTGGAACGCCGTGCCCAAGTGCTTACCGTAGTCAGCTAATGCTTGTTCGATCGCAGGATCTTCGTTTGCGATCACCGCAGCTAATTGTGTCGCTGCTTCAAATAATCGTGCAGTCTTACAATAAATGACCTGCATATAACTTTCTTCAGTAGTATCAGGGTCATTTACGTTCATTAACTGCAATACTTCGCCTTCTGCAACTACATTCGTAGTATCTGAAAGGATCTCCATTACACGCATCTGGTTGATCTTCACCATCATTTGGAACGAGCGGGTATAGAGGAAATCACCGACAAGTACGCTGGCGCTATTGCCAAATAAGGCATTCGCCGTTTCGCGACCTCGACGCATAGCTGATTCATCAACAACGTCATCGTGTAATAAAGTAGCGGTATGGATAAACTCGACGATCGCGGCGATCGAAATGTGATCCTTGCCTTGGTAACCAATCGCTTGAGCAGCTAAAACGCTGAGCATAGGGCGCATACGCTTACCGCCTGCATTAACGATATAGATACCTAATTGATTAATAAGTGCGACGTCTGATTGTAATTGACTGTAGATAAGGTCATTCACTTGGGTCATATCTGATTGCGCAAGTGATTGAATTTCGCTTATGTTCATAGCAGAAAAAACGAGAAATTTTCGGATGTTAATTCCGCACAAGTGTACACTAATTCCATTCAGATTGTAGGTCTGTTCGACAAGTAAAAATAATTAATCAATTAAATGTAATTTAGTCTTGCGATCAACAATGTCTTCCAGTAGAATTCGCGCCCTATATTTTTAAATTTAAGCACCACACTCTGTTCCAAACAAAATGAACAAGCAGGTGCAGTACGGAGTAGCTATGTACGCGGTATTCCAAAGCGGTGGTAAACAGCACCGTGTTACTGAGGGTCAAACAGTTCGCTTAGAAAAGCTTGAGCTAGAAGTTGGCGCTACAGTAGAGTTCGATAACGTTTTAATGATCGCTAACGGCGAAGACATCAAAGTTGGTGCGCCTTTAGTTGACGGTGGCAAAGTAACAGCTGAAGTTGTTTCGCAAGGTCGTGCAGACAAAGTTAAAATTGTTAAGTTCAAACGTCGTAAGCATTCACGCAAGCAAATGGGCCATCGCCAATGGTTCACTGAAGTGAAGATTACTGGTATTAACGGCTAATTTTAGGAGCATTTTAAGATGGCACATAAGAAGGCAGCAGGTAGTACCAAAAACGGTCGTGATTCAGAAAGCAAACGCCTAGGTGTTAAGCGTTTCGGTGGTGAGTCTGTTTTAGCTGGTAACATCATCGTTCGTCAACGTGGTACTAAGTTCCACGCTGGTAACAACATGGGTATCGGTAAAGACCACACTTTATTTGCTTTAACTGACGGTAAAGTTCAGTTTGAAGTTAAAGGTCCAAAGAACCGTAAATTCGTTAGCATCGTAGCTGAATAATTTACAGTCTACCTATCGAAAAGCCCTGCTACTTAAGTAGCGGGGCTTTTTTTATGGATGACTTGCTTAGTTTAGATATCTCGTGTTGAAACGATTAGACCTTAAGCTAATTGGGCAAGTAGCCAAAATCGCTTATAATAGTGATTCAAGCCTAGAAAGGCATTTTAAGAAATAAATTTATTTCGGAGTATTCGTAAACCTTATGAAATTCGTTGATGAAGTCGAAATCCGCGTTGAAGCTGGTGACGGCGGTAATGGCTGTGTTAGTTTTCGTCGTGAAAAGTACATCGAGTTTGGTGGCCCAGACGGCGGTGATGGCGGCGACGGTGGTGATGTATACCTTGTTGCTGACGAGAACTTAAATACGCTAATTGACTACCGTTTTGAGCGTTTTCATAAAGCAGAGCGTGGCCAAAATGGTATGTCGCGCAACTGTACGGGTAAGGGCGGTAAAGATTTATTCCTTAAAGTTCCTGTAGGAACACGCGCTGTAGACGTAGATACTGGTGAGCAAGTCGGTGACTTAACCAAGCACGAGCAAAAGCTGATGGTAGCTAAAGGCGGTTGGCATGGCTTAGGTAATACGCGCTTTAAAAGTAGTACCAACCGAGCACCACGTCAAAAGACTGATGGCACGGCAGGCGACATTCGTAACTTGAACTTAGAGCTAATGTTATTAGCTGATGTTGGTTTATTAGGTTTACCAAATGCAGGCAAATCAACACTAATCCGAAGTGTATCAGCTGCTAAACCTAAAGTTGCTGACTACCCATTTACAACGTTAGTGCCTAACTTAGGTGTTGTGCGCTTAGACTCTCAACGCAGTTTTGTTATCGCTGACATTCCGGGCCTTATTGAAGGCGCAGCAGAAGGTGCTGGCCTAGGTACTCAATTCTTAAGACACCTTGAGCGTTGTCGAGTGTTGCTTCATGTTATTGATGTTATGCCTGTTGATGGTTCTGATCCTGTTGAGAATGCACGTACTATCATTTCCGAATTGGAACGTCACTCAGAGAAGCTTGCAGACAAGCCACGTTGGTTGGTACTTAATAAGCTTGATTTAATGCTGGATGAAGAAGCAGAAGAGATTAAGCAAGAAATTATTGAAGGCTTAGGTTGGGAAGGTGAAGTACTAACAATCTCTGCGTTTAACAAAATGGGCACTGAAGAGCTGTGTGCTAAGCTGATGAACTTCATTGAAGCACTTCCAGCAGAAGAGGAAGAATCTGCAGAAGAGAAGGCGGTTGAGTTTAAGTGGGATGACTACCATCAAGACGCAATGGCTGAGCTTGATGATGAAGATGATGATGACTGGGACGACGATGACGATGATTATTGGGATGATAACGTCGTATACACCAAAGAATAAACTTCTAGCGTCTATCTTTAGCGGTATTTTTGTTACTTCGACTCGAAATAGTTTTCTATTGCTTCGTCAAAGAGCCTCAATACCACAAAAACTATTCTGCTAGCATAGTTAGCCAAAGCGAGTTTGTACTCGCTTTTTTGTATTTAAAAAATAATTAGAAGTTAAATAATGACCATACTTTCGATGATAGTTGCACATGCTGATGACCGAGTTATCGGTAAAGATAATGACATGCCATGGCACTTGCCCGCAGACCTTGCGTATTTTAAGAAAACTACCCTAGGTAAGCCCGTTATTATGGGTCGTAAAACCTATGAATCGATTGGTAGACCCTTACCAGGTCGTCAGAATATTGTGATTAGTAGAAATGCTAATTATCGAGCTGAAGGCGTCGATATTGTCGCTTCCGTAGACGAAGCATTAGCGCTAGCTAAGGGGGTAGAGGAAATCATGGTTATTGGCGGTGGTGCAATCTATGAACATTGCTTACCAGCGGCTGATCGCTTGTATATCACGCATATTGACGCGAATGTTGATGGTGATACTCAATTCCCTGCTTATGATACTAAAAAGGGTTGGCAGAAAGTATCTGCTGAGTTTAGGCCCGCAGACGAAAAAAATGCTTACGACTTAGATTTTTGTGTCTATAACAGAAGAGCTTAACGGCTCTTCTGAACTTTCGGGGGTTGGCTCTTTAGGCTTTGGCTATGTTAACCTTTGATCATGTTAAACATTGCCAAGCAATAGCGGTATTTTACTGCATAAAACGCCGTTAAGATCCGCATAGACCCAATCTCCTGATTCGATCGTGACACCGGCGAATCGGATCGTGATATCTTGGTCGCCAATACCTCGCTTATCAGTTTTAATTGGGATAGTTCCTAGCGCTTTCACCCCAATTGCTAGCGTATTAATAGTTGCAACATCCCTAATACAGCCATTAATAACGAGTCCTGCCCAGCCATTATTTACAGCTGCTTCAGCTAACATATCACCGAGTAGAGCCCGACGCATTGAACCACCACCATCTACGACAATCACTCTTCCTTCCCCTGGCGTATTGACCAAGGCTTTTACGTGTGAGTTATCTTCAAAGCACTTAAGGGTAACAGCCTGCCCAGAAAAAACGCTATTTTGCCCGTAGTGCTGAAACTGCGTTTCGAATACGCTGACTTGATCTGGGTATTGATCACAAAGATCAGGTAGAAGGTCTATTAAAGGTTGAGGTGTTCTGGAAGTCATTACTTTAGCTCGCTTATACAGATATGGCCTTTCTGACTTTAGCAAACGCACTTAGCTAAGCGTAATTAACGTAATTTATATTCGTTATAGTATTACTGAAAAGCAACACTATATTGCTTAAAAGTTAGCAATAAAAAAAGCCAGCATAAATGCTGGCTTTCATTAGTTGAGCCTAAATTAGGCTAAGCTCAAGAATCACTTATTAAAGTTTAAACTCTTGAACAGATTGCTGAAGCTCTTCAGATAAGCGCGCTACTTCACTACTTGAAATTGCTGTTTGCTGTGAGCCCGCTGTTGTTTGCTCGGCAATTGCTACAATAGATTCAAGGTTCTCACTAATTTCATGTGCAACAACACTTTGCTCTTCTGCTGCCGTTGCAATTTGCGAGCTGCGGTCAAACGCTTCATGTACTGCATGCGTGATGGTCTCAAGTGCTTTATCTGCATTTTCGCTTTGCTCAACACAGTTAGCCGCTTGTGATTTACCTGTATCCATAACAGCTACCGCTTTCTCAGCACCTGATTGTAAAACTTCAATCATGTTCTGAATTTCTTGAGTAGACTCTTGAGTACGGCTTGCCAGTGTTCTTACTTCGTCAGCAACAACGGCGAAGCCTCGACCTTGCTCACCTGCACGTGCCGCCTCAATCGCTGCGTTTAGTGCAAGTAAGTTAGTTTGCTCTGCAATGCCGCGGATAACGTCAAGAATACCACCGATAGAGGCACTGTCTTGCTGAAGCTTGTTGATAACCTGAGATGCTGACTCAACTTCTTCAGCAAGTAACTGAATTGTCTCACGGTTCTTACCAGAAATCGCTTTTACGCGTTCTGCTTCATCATCTGCCTGCTTAATTTCACCTAACGCATCATTTGCACTTGAAAGTACACTTTGCGATGTGCTGCTCATTTCTGTCGTTGCAGAAGCCGCTTGCTCAACCTGTGTACGCTGCTCTTCGATTGCTGTAGTGCTTTGAGCTGTCACCGCAGAAGTTTGCTCTGCAGCAGCAGCAAGCTGTGTCGAACGGCTAACGATACCTTGGATTAAGTTACGTAAGCTATCAATTAACAAGTTACAGTTGCGAGACAGCTGTGCGAATTCATCTTTACCGCTATCGTCTAACTTCCTAGAAAGGTCGCCAGAAGCTACTATGTTTAGCATGTCGTTAACACGGCTTAGTGGTCTTGTGATGCTTACTAGCGTAATACGCGCAATTAAAACGGCAGCGATGATCGACACAATCATGATGATGATAGTACGAGTGCTACCGTTCGAAACCGAGTCCTCAACCATCTCATTAGTTGTGGCCGTTGTTTGATTGGCTAACTTAATTTGTGCTGCAAGAATTTCGCTCGCTTGAGCGATCTCTTTTTCAACATTTACTAGTGCATCATTTGCATTAGCAATTGCAGTTAACTGAACGCTTTTGTTACCAAAGATACCATCACTACTTGTCACCATGGTGCGTAAGCTATCGATAGCTTCTGTTAACTCATCTGCTTCATCTTCTGCACCGTTTAAACGCATCTCATTGATAACATCGTTAAAGTCGCGCTCAACGGTTTCAAAACCGTTATTAATCTCTGACTCAATAATGCTGATCTCTTGGCTGCTCAAAGAATCTCTGTATTCGAAAGCAGAACTAACAATGCTATTTAATGCTGTTTCTATGGTTTCACCCATTGATACGGCACGCTGCAAGCGAGTATCTGCTAAATCGTGGTCTGCTAAATCAAGCAGCAGGGTAACCGAGTCATCCGCTAACTCTTCAATTTCGTCAATGCGATCTGACAGAAGTGAAGTTTGCTCAATACTGATTTTACGATTATCAAATACACGATCGACATCAGTCATTAAATCTGCATAAACAGAGTCGACCTTACGCAAATTAGCCATCAAACTTTGTTCGTTTTGAAGTAGAGCTTTAAGGCTTTTCAGTGTCTTGCTGTAGTTTTCATTGCGCAGTTGGAAAGCAGATTTGTTACTTTCTAACGCAGCTAAATCACTCTGATAGTAACCTTGAAGTACAAGGTTGCCCATTTTAGTAATTTCAATCGTTAACTCATTACTATCAGCGAGAGTAGGAATCGCTAACCCACTGACTCGATTGGTTGAGTCATGAATTGTGTTGAGGCTGAGCAAGGATGAGATACTGGTTACTACGAGTAAGATCGCGATGAAGGTAAAGCCACCGATAATCTTGATTGCAACAGTTAAGTTCATAAACACCACCGTACTTAAGTTGACCTTTCAGACGTAAACTTCAATCAAACTATCTGCTAGTCATTATAGTTTTCATTTCTACGTATAACGGTTTAGACACGAGTTGATAAAAATTTTTACAAATCGCTTTCATTATAACAAGGGAAAAATCTTTTTCATCAAAAGAGTGGACGGATGTCGGAACTAATTTGTATTTAATTAGGTATTTAGCGATGCGAAATTTGTCTATCGTAAACTTTTGGGTGTGACATCAAAAAATTCGCTGATGCAGGCCAGAAAAATAAAACGATTAAATAGCGTCTTGTGTGAACAGCTTTTTATCTTCCCAACGCAACATGCTCATATGGTTGCCCCATACACACCCTGTATCTAACGCGTAAACCCCTTTTCTTGAACATTCACCCATTAATGCAGCCCAATGGCCAAATATCCATTGAGATTTTTTTAGCTTCACGAGTTCGAACCAAGGCTTTAATGCTTGTGGCGCAGTGCTCGGTGACTCTTTGCATTCAAAGTCTAAACTACCG
This sequence comes from Thalassotalea sp., assembly GCA_022448425.1. Taxonomy (GTDB): domain Bacteria; phylum Pseudomonadota; class Gammaproteobacteria; order Enterobacterales; family Alteromonadaceae; genus Thalassotalea_F. Next base: position 11,932 of record JAKVCY010000073.1, read on the forward strand.
TCATTAAAACAATATCGCATTCGTGTTAGCGCGTTAACGGTATATCTAAACTGTTGCTCTTTAGTTTCAACATCCTGCCAATTATTAGGGTACTCGCCATACATCACAGAAAGCCATTTTGTACGTTTCTTGCCAGCAAGCTTTTTGTGAACGAAGTCAGCGTTTTCAATTGCTTCTTTGACTGTCCATTGCGGAGATAGCCCCGCGTGAGACAAGTAGGCTTTTTCATTTGGCACCTGCAGCAGTAATGGGTGCTGGGCCAGCCAATCAGCTAATTGTGAAAAGTTTGGCGAATTAAGCAGCGATGTGAGTTTGTCAGAAGATTTAGCTTTCTTGAAGCCAGCTTCGATGGCAAGTAAATGTAAATCATGATTGCCCAGCACAAAATTAGCTGCGCTACCAAGCGACTTAACAAACTCTAACGTTTCTAGCGACTTTGGCCCTCTGGCAACTAAATCGCCAGCTAGCCAAAGTTGATCATTGGCGGGTGAAAACTTTACTTTCTTGAGTAAAGCATCAAGCTCATCAAAACATCCTTGGATGTCACCAACTAAATATAGCGCCATAGGTGTTAGTTCAAAATGTTTGGTAGAGCTAATCTAAAGACTGGGATTTCTACCCAAAAACTCTGTTTGTCTTTATCAAACATTTGGTAGTGGCCATGCATAGTACCCACAGGCGTATTAAATACCGAACCACTGGTGTAAGTATAAGTCTCGCCGGGGTTAATCGTCGGTTGCTTACCAACAACACCTTCGCCTTCAACAACAGACTGCTGGCCTTCCGCATCAGTAATTACCCATCGGCGGGCCATAAGCTGAGCGCTCTCAGGCCCTTGGTTAGTGATGCTGATGGTGTAACTAAACACGTATTGTTTTTTATCGCTATCTGATTGCTCTGCTAAATAATTGGTTTTAACAGCTACTGAGAAAGTATCAGCTAGCTCACTATGATAAGTCGTCAAAATAAGGCCATATTTTTTAGATTAATGCTATCTGAGCGATTTGGTTTAATCCTTTACAGGGTTGTCATCAATATAGTTTGCAACTTTGATGTAGTCATCAATACTGAGGTTTTCTGGGCGTAATGTAGGGCTTAAGCCTAAAGACTCAAGCGCTTCTGCACTCAGTAATTTTTTAAAGCTATTGCGGATTGTTTTACGTCGCTGATTGAAAGCTGTTACACAAACTTGGTTTAACGTTTCTAAACGTTTAACCGGATTCTTAATTTCCTTGTGAGGAATAAGACGTACAATCGCCGAATCTACTTTAGGTGGCGGTTGGAAAGCCTCTGGGCCAATTTCCATGACAGATTGAACCTGACACTGATACTGCGTCATGATTGATAATCTGCCATAAGCTTTTGAATTTGGCGCAGCTGCCATGCGTTCAACCACTTCTTTTTGCAGCATAAAATGCATATCTTTTACTTGAGATTTGAAGCTCAGTAAGTGAAAGATAAGTGGTGTTGAAATGTTATATGGCAGGTTGCCGAAGATACGCATTGGCTTATCTTCAGTCGCTAGACTTGCAAAGTCGAATTTCAATGCATCAATTTCATGAATCGTTAAGTGCTTGGCAAGGAAAGGATGGTGACTTAACCGATGAGCAAGATCTCTGTCTAATTCGACAACAGAAATATCACCTGCGCGTTCTACGACAGGCTCAGTTAATGCGCCAAGACCAGGACCAATTTCAATTAGGTTCTCACCAGTTTCTGGATTAATAGCATCGACGATACGGCTAATCACCGCATCGTTATGCAAGAAGTTTTGACCAAAGCGTTTCTTCGCTTGATGGCCTAAATGGGTATTACTTTTGTTCATGATTGATTCTGTGCTAAATCGATCGCAGTTTTCATTGCTTCCATGAAACTGCCTGCGTCGGCTTGATTGCTACCAGCAAGTTCCAATGCGGTGCCGTGATCGACTGAGGTACGGATAAAAGGTAAGCCTAGTGTAATATTGACAGAAGAGCCAAAGCCTTTGTACTTAAGTACAGGCAAGCCTTGATCGTGATACATGGTCAGAATTGCATCAGCGTCTTCTAAATATTTTTCTTGGAAAATAGTATCGGCAGGTAGTGGACCGATAATATTGATGCCCTCGTTACGTAACTCCGTAAATGCAGGGTTCATTACTTCAATTTCTTCTCTGCCTAAATGGCCGTCTTCGCCGGCATGTGGGTTGATTCCACAAGCGTAGATGGTTGGTGCAATAATGCCAAACTTGTTCTTTAGGTCACTGTGTAAGATACGTGTAACTTTTTGTAAGCGCTCGTGGGTAACCGCTTTCGATACATACGCCAATGGAATATGTGTTGTAACTAGCGCTACACGCAAGCCAGGTGTCGCTAACATCATCACTACGTCTGAACAGTTAGCTTGGTGAGCAAAGTACTCAGTGTGACCGCTAAATGCAATGCCTGCTTGGTTGATCAAACCTTTGTGGACTGGGCCTGTAACGACAGCGTCGAACTCACCAGACATATTGCGTTCACTAGCGATACGTAGCGTCTCTACAACATAGGCGCCATTACTCGGGTTAAGCTGACCAGGAACAACTTCTTGCTCTGTGGCGATAGGTAAAATGGTTAAAGTGCCAGCTTTTTGCGGTTTAGCCGGTTGGTTTTCGTCATACTCAATTAAGGTAATATCAATACCTAATTGCTTTGCTCGTGCCTTCATTAAGTCGGCACAAGCAACAATAACGATCTCTACAGGCCAGTCTTGTTGTGCGATTGCGAGTACGAGGTCAGGACCAATACCCGCTGGTTCACCCGGCGTAACAGCAATACGCTTAGTCATTAATTAGCGTCCTGTTCGAAAATTTCAATGTAGGCTTCGTCACGTGTTTCTTTCATCCAACGCGCAGATTCCATACCAAACTTACGGTTATATAGAATTTGTGCCGCACGGTTTTCGTTCATTTGCTTGGTAGCATCTAGCATACGGCGACCTGTTAATTGCACTAAGTGCCAGCCAAATGATGAGCGGAAAGGCTTGTGGTATTGGTCGATATCAAGTGTTGCCAGAGCATCTCTGAATGCAGGGTCGTAAGACTTAGGATCATTCCAACCTAGCTCACCACCGCGCACACCTGTAGGACCGTCAGAATGTTCTTTAGCAAGCTCTGCGAAATCTGCTTCACCTGCTTCAATTTGCTTTAAGAAGCCTTGTAGCATTTCTTCTGCTTTTGCTTCACTTAAAATGATAGTTGGTTCGATAAGAATATGGCGCGCATTGACTTCTTCAATTTCAACAACCTGACGGCCTCGAATATCAAGAATTTTGACGATACTAAAACCTAAGCCAGTACGAATTGGACCGAATACTTCGCCTTTGTTTTTACCGTCTACAATTTCAGAGAAAAGGGTAGGCATCTCATTAATGCCACGCCAGCCCATGTCTCCACCTTCTAGTGCATTTGGACCGCCTGATGAAGCAATAGCGATTTTACCGAAGTCTGAACCGTTGTTTAAAAGCTCGATAACTTTGTCAGCACGTTCTTTGGCTGCATTCATATCTGCTTGTGTTGGCTCTGGTGGGAATTCAATTAAGATGTGACCTAAGTTGTACTCAACATCTTGATTGGTTTGTGCTTTCATTTCCGTCAGTAAGTTGCCGATTTCTTGTGGCGTGATACTGACGCGACGACGAACACTTGCGCGACGAACTTCACCAGTGATTAACTCGGTACGCACCGTTTCACGGTATTTTTCATAGTCCATACCGTCGGCGACGATAGCATCGCGAAATTGTGTAAGGGTTAGGTTATTTTCTTTTGCCATGTTAGTGATGGTGTCGTCAAGCTGCGCATCACTTACTTGCACACCCATGCGCTCGCCCATTTGTAGAACTAAGCTGTCATTGATTAGCTTATCCATGACCTGTGTGCGAAGTGCTCGGTCAGATGGCAGGCTTTGACCATTCTTTTCGGCATTGTCTTTGATGTTTTGAAGCAATTCTTTCACTTCAGATTCAAGTACAACGCCAGAATTTACGATAGCGACTACCTTGTCTAAAGCGACTTCTTTCGCCTGTGTCGATGCTAGCATGCCAGCAAATAAAGACGACACAAGCGTCAATGTAATTAACGTGTTCTTCATGTAATATTAATTCTTAATTGTTGAGAAAATATGGGCGTTTATAGCCGAATATACTTGAGTTAAACATATCTTGAGTGCCAACAGAAGCCTTATGGCTTCCAAACCCTTTGATGACAAACTGTAGCACGAAACCGCTGTCGAATTCATCGCGGTTTTCATTGTGAACACTAAATTCGTCAAGATTCGAGTTTATATGACGGTGGTAGGCCAATCTAACGGCCCAACAACAACTTTCATATTGAAAGCCAGCGTAGCTTTCCAAGCTGCGTTTTTGTCGCAAATCTTGGGTAAAACGCCCGACAAATTGCCACTCAGTATTGAGTCTGACACTCGAAAGCAAAGATAGTTGCTCTAAAGTTTCACCTGACAGGTTATTTGTGTATCTGTGGTTAAGTTGATAGATGTTGTCGCGGTTCTGACGATAATCGATATTAACGTTGCTGCGCGTCGTGGTATCGGTATCTGTGTTGTATTGAATATTACCGCTGAATTGCCACTGCGCATTGGCGTGGAAAAATAGATCCGCTGCTAGCGCTGACTTATCGGCAGCAATGCCTAAATCTTCATTTGCATTGATGTTGCTGTTGTTAAGATAAACGATACGACCTAAGCTTACTCTCAGCTTTTCGGTATTTGCACTGTCTAATACACGGCTGGTAATACCCCAAGAGTATTGGTTAGCTTCTGCAATTCTATCTAAACCACTGAATCGTCTATCGCGGAATAAGCCTTGATAATCGTCTTGCAGGGTCGCCGTATCGTAGATGCCAATACCTGATTGGTCTTCGTCAGAGATATACAAATACTGTAACTGCGGCTCTAGTGTTTGGGTGTAACCACTACCTGCGAAATTGATGCTGCGGTCAAAGTTGACACCACCGTGGAAACGCACCTTAGGCAATGTGCGGTTAACGTTCTTTTCAAGTTCAGAACCCGGCTGAATGCGGTCTTGTTTGTAGTAGGTTTGTAGTAACTTAAACTCAGAATTAAAGAAATAAGCTGGTGTGTTTATCGGGAAGGTTAAACCTGCTTCCAAATGCAATCGGCTTGCTTCAGCTAAATCCTGATTTGGTGTTTCAAAGCGTGAAAACTCTGAATAAAGATCGAAGCGACCATTCCAAAAACCTAAGTCGTTATAGCTAGATAATTCAATTTGAGGTAACGTTTTGTAACTTTGTACATGGTTACCAAGAACCTCAAAATCTTGCACTTTAACAAGTGCCTGCCAAGTTTCGCCAAAGTAAGCCAGTTCGCCAATTTGGTATAAATACGCATCGTTTGAGTTGTAATGTGAGCTGCCAATATCGACTAAATAGTTATCGTCACTAATTGAAGTGTAGTCGATATGAGCACGGAAGTTATCTGAGAAATTGCCAACGTGTTGGAAGCGCCACAGGTAACGTGCGTCATTATTGTTAGTCAATTCGTCATCTTTATTCAGATATTCGATGTCAATTTTACCGTTTTGCTGATCAACTAGATAACGAAACTCTGTCATTAGCTGCAGACCACGCTTAGACATGTAGCGAGGGGTAATGGTGGCATCGTAGTTTTCAGCTAAATTCAGGTAATAAGGTAACTCCAGCTGAAAGCCTGATTTATCTGATGACTTGATTTTAGGTACTAGTAGTCCCGACTTACGCTCGTCTGTTACAGGAAAAGAAAAGTAAGGTACGTAAAGCACAGGTACATCAAACAACGATAGGCGAGCATGGTAAGCTTCGCCTTGGTTTTTCTCTGTCGACATTGAGATTGCACTGGCATTTAACTGCCAATCTGGTGTGTCGCCATAACAGGTAGTAAAGCTAGAGTCTTCCAGTAACAAGTCGCCATTTGCTGTGACGATGATATTACCAGCACTGCCGTGACCAGGGTTATTGGCAAGGTAGTATGATGCGCCAGACAAAGAAGTCGCTTGATCTGCTTCGCTAGCCGAAAGTCCCTTAGCAAATACATTTACGCCATTACGTTGAAAGTGAATATCGCCAGACGCTTTTATCTCAGCCTTTTCGCGATTGAATGATAGTTCATCGGCACTGATGCGCTGGTCGCCTTGGCTAAGCACAACACCGCCACTAAAGCGGGCAACTTGGTCTTTTTCAATCTCTGTTGTTTGAGAGTATATATGAATATCCCCAGGCATCGCCGGATATTGGCTTATGGCGATAGGGTCAAACTGAGGCAGCGGGCAAATAAGTTGAGTCGCTAACGATTTGTCTTGAGTTACAGTATCAGCAGTAGTGTCGGGAGCTGGCGTTTCAGCCGTTTGAGCTGAAGCATTAAAGCTCAACAAAGTAGTACCGCATATCAACAGCAATTTGTGAAAAGAAGAATGCATTTACTGTCCGCGTAATGTCATTAAAGTGCGCAATTGAACAACTTGAGTGTCAGCCAATTGTTAGATCACTAGTGTGCTGGCAATCAGCGTTAACCAGCAGGGAGCTTATTGGCGATATTGGTTTCAAAATCGTCAGCATAGCCCCAAAAAGCTAACACTTGCACGCTCAATTTTATTCTTATTTAGGTGTTAGGGTTTATAAACGCCGATATAATATCGCAATTTTCTTTAACTCGCTAATTGGTTATATTGGCTTTTTTATATCTTGAGAAGTTTAGTGTCTAATTTCATGCCTAATTCTGTTCCCGTTACTGACAACAAAACTAGTAAATCCCCCAATTCTCGAGTTCAGCAGTTAATCCAGTGGCTACATTCACAAGGATATCCCAGTGCAGATGCGATTAAACCAATGAGCGGTGATGCTGGGTTTAGACGTTATTTCCGCATGGCTGAAGAAGATAGTGACGTCATTGTTGTCGACTCACCACCAAAGTTCTGTAATAACCAAGCATTCATCGATGTAGCCGAACGATTGGCCAAGCAAGATATTGCGGTTCCAGAAATAATTGCAGTTGATCTTGAACAAGGCTTTTTTGTTTTACAAGACTTTGGTGCGACTTTACTGGCAGATACTTTGACGCCAGACACCGTCTTGCATCGCTACCGTCAAGCGTTGATGTTACTACCAAAGCTTATGAGCAGCGAAGCCCCTGAGCAACTGCCTTTGTATGACGCTGATTTTGTGCGAACAGAGCTCAATATCTTTTCCGAGTGGCTTTGTGAACATTACTTGCAATTAACGCTCGATGACAGCGATAAATTAGAGCTAGAGCATTGCTTTAATCACTTAGTTGCCAATGTAGAAGCACAACCCAAAGTGTTTATACATAGAGACTTTCACAGCCGCAACTTAATGGTCTTGGATGATGACACACTTGGTGTCATTGACTTTCAAGACGCCGTCTATGGGCCCGTCACCTATGACGCTGTGTCATTACTGAGAGACTGTTACATTAAATGGCCTACCTCAAGAGTAGAAACTTTATTCGGCGAATTTATTCCTTTGGCTGAAAAACAATTGGGGCTTGAATACTCAATTGACACATGGAAGCGTTGGTTTGACTTAATGGGCATTCAACGACACGTAAAAGCTGCAGGTATTTTTGCCCGCTTGAAGCTAAGAGATAACAAAGACGGTTATATCAAAGATATTCCATTAACGTTAAATTACATTGTAGATATTGCAAACCGCTACTCAGAGCTTACATTCTTGGCGCAGTTTGTAGAAAACAGAGTAATACCAGCCGTGGAGCAAAAATCCATTTGAAAGCCATGATTTTAGCCGCTGGACGTGGCGAGCGAATGCGACCGTTAACCGACCATACACCTAAGCCGTTAATTAAAGTGGCAGGTAAATGTCTTATTGATTATCACTTAGAGCAACTTTCAGGCATGGGCATTAAAGACGTTGTCATCAACCATGCATGGCTTGGTGAGCAAATTCCAGCACATGTTGGCAATGGAGAACGTTACAGCCTACATGCCCAGTTTAGTGATGAGTCACAAGGGGCATTAGAAACAGCTGGTGGGATTATTAAAGCGCTACCAATGTTAGGGAGTGAGCCATTTATTGTGCTCAATGGCGATGTGTTTGTTGCGCCACATCTTTCTAACTTGCCACAATTACCAGAAGGCAAACTTGCGCATTTATGGCTTGTTGAAAACCCCGACCATAATATTGCGGGTGACTTTTCGCTATCATCAGGCACTATTCAAAATAAAAAGGCTGACTCTGCTGCTTATACGTTTAGCGGTATCGCAATTTATCATCCTGAATTTTTTAAGTCTTCGCTTGTCACACCTGAAAGTGACAATGCCATTAATACTGCAGCGGATGGCAAACTGGCACTAGGCCCTATGTTGCGGCAAGCTGCTGACAAAGGGCTAGTTTCAGGTGAGTTGCTGGCTGCCCATTGGACAGATGTCGGCACGCCTGAACGGCTCAAGCAATTAGAAGAACAACTAGTTAATCATCAATTACAAGGCTAACGCATGCGATTTTGGGGAAAACTACTCGGTTTCATCTTTGGTTTTATGCTTAGCAAGCACATCTTTGGTGCTTTGCTGGGCATGTGGCTGGGTCATCGATTTGATAAAGGCGTTGGACTCGACTTCGATAGTATTAATGAGGAAAACGAGGCAAACCGTCAAGCGGCGTTCTTCTATACGACCTTTTCTGTGATGGGGCATTTAGCGAAAGCTAAAGGACGAGTAACTGAGCATGAGATTCGCTTTGCTACCGCTTACATGGATAAGCTTGGCTTAAAAGCTGAGCTTCGCCAGCAGGCACAAGATGCCTTCCGTGAGGGAAAAATGGCGGGCTTTCCACTCAAAGAGCGCCTAACAAAATTTAAACGTAGTTGCCGTGCTCGCGCTGATTTGATGTTGATGTTTATCGAGATTCAAATTCAAGTGGCGTTCGCTGATGGCTCTCTCGATCCTGCTGAACGTGAAGTACTACACACGATCGCGCGTCATTTGGGTTTTTCCGCTAAAGACCTCGATAAATTATTGGAGATGATTATCGCGGGTGAGTCGTTCCACCAACAAGGTAGTTCCAATAGACCGCCAAGCAAGCAGCTACTTAACGATGCATATAAAGTATTGGGGGTCAGTGAAAGTGCAGAAACAGGCGAAGTGAAGAAAGCCTATAAGAAGTTAATGGCTCAACATCACCCCGATAAATTAGTCGCGAAGGGCTTACCGCCAGAGATGATGGAAGTTGCTAAACAGAAAACCCAAGATATTCAGGCGGCGTACGATCTCATTAATAAGCACCGCAAGTAGTCGGTGCTATTTCGAGCAACTCAACCGTTTTAAGCTAGGCAATTAATTCGAGCTACTTAATTAACGTACTCGGTTACAAGACTGCGGAAAACCAAAGCCGCCAATCTAGTTTTACCAACCAATAGTTGTTAACCAACCTTTGATTTCTTTTGCTAGTGCTTCTGAGGGGTAATAGCCTGCACGAAAGTTGGTGAATTCACGCTGTCGGTAGTAAGGTTTTAATGCGCGCTTTGCGTTTCTTAATCTCGTTTCCGCAAAATGCTCAACCCATAAATTGTCGCGTTTGAGAATGATATCTAGTGTAGGAATATCTGAATCTGCAATGATATCTGCCAGATTTTTATTGTCTTGTGGAGTAAGTAAGTGGGCACTAAGTGTTACAAAGGCGTTTGGCTTGTCGACCTTATCCTCACTGTATAAATCTGCAAGCATCGCGGCGTTGTTTCCTTGTGCTACGACTAAAAAAATGCCCGGATATTCTGCGGCCTTCTCCATTACGCTGGTCATAATGGTAGTTAGCTCTGTCTGATAGGCGTCGAATATTTTTTGATTTTCTTCATCTGCCAAAGCTTGCCTGCCTGCAAGGCTGGGGTAGCCCTCTGGCTTTAGTAAGGGTTGAATAGTAATCGTTGTCCACCCTTCAGTTGGCAAGTGCTGCCTTAAAAAGTTAATTGCCCGTGCATCGGTGGCTGGCTGGCTCCATTCCGGCAACAAAATGGCAACCCCTTTGTCAGATTGATGGTTATCTGGCTGCGTAATGGTCAGAAAATTCTCTGTGCCGGCTAGCATCGGCGTGACCAACTCTTGGCTAACACTGCGCTCGATATCACTAGTGAACTGTTCAATTAATGATACGGGCGGCTCAATATTAGCAGCTGCACTAGCGCCATCATTGGGTGTTGTTTCTGATTGTTCGCCTGTCTTTTCTTGAGCTGCAGCTTCTTGACTATTACTTTCTTGGTTAGCGTTTTCCTGATTGGTGCTCTCTTGTGCAACAACAATGAAGGAGATTGGGCTGGCAGATATCAGGATTAACAAAAAAGACGGCAACGACCAAAGCTTCACAAAAACTCCAACTCAACTTGGTAAAGAAGATAAACGAAAAGATTCATTATTATATCGGAAAGTCTTGGTAATGCTTTAATTGAGTATGAGATTTTGAAAGGTAGGGAGCATCGGGGTGTCGATAGTACTAAGTTACTTTCTCTGTTTATTCTGCTGTTATACCAGTTGAATTAAATATTTGCTCATTCAGCGAGAGTTAAAAGGTTTATAGGCTAGGCTTTGATTGCAGATAATGGATACTCCCTTGTCAAAATCAATATCGCTGCATATAAGCCTTTTAAATTCGGCCTCTGGGAGCTTGTCAGGAAAGTGATAGTTTCACAGATTTCTTCGATGGAGAATGACTACAACAACATCGATTCGCTTTACTCTAACTTCCCTGACATAGCTCTGAAGCGGTTAAATATTTATTTCAATTGGTATTAGATGGCTGTTATGAGCGAATAGCAGATCTTCAACTATCTGGGTGAATTACTCTACTCTCTGTGTAAAGCGGAAGCTGGAATTATTTGTACTCCAATATATTTATAAATTCTGAGCCTAAGTTTGACGTTCTATATCCATGATTTTGATTTGCATTAAATTGAATTTGTTGCCCTAATTCCATTGAGTACCAGTTATCGTTGTAGAATACTTCTAATTCCCCACGTATTAGAGTTAGGTATTCTTTTTTTACGTTGCTATGTGCTTCTCGCTTATGTTCACTAAATGGACCGAGTGAAATATGAAAAATTTCCACTATTTTGGCATGTTGCGAAGCATATATTGCTGTGAAACTATCACCTTCTTGGTCAATAGTGCTTTCAGTTAAAGTTTTGTCGTTTGAAGTTAATAAAGACGTATATTCAACGTTTAGTCCTTGAGATAACTTCCACAACAACTCAACAGTAGGGCTAGACTCAAACCTTTCTATTTGACCGAGCATCGCTTTTGATACTCCAGAATCTTTTGATAGTTGACTTAGACTTAACCCTCGTTCGACTCTTATAGATTTTATTCTTTTACCTAAATTTATCGAAATTTCAGATTTTACTTTCATATGAGCTTGCGCGTTATAGCACATGATGGTATTGTCGCGCGTTTGTTTTAACGCACAAAACGTGAGGTTTAAATGTTTAGGGTCCTAGGTATGTTTTATAAAATTATTATATTTGCTCTTTTATTTTCTTGTTTCAGCAGCTCGGCAGATGAGTTTTCCGGTTTAGATGATTATGTGGCTAAAGCTAAGTCTATTACAGGTTCTCTGTCTGGAACTTCTGTGGTGTTGATAAAGGATGGTGCTATTGTTCATGAGTTTCATACTGGAATGGCTGATGTTGAAAATAAAGTTCCCGTTGATACAAATACAGTGTACTACTTCGCATCAACGACAAAGGCAATAATGGGACTTTCCGTCTTACAAGCTGAACAGAAAGGTCTAATCACAAAAGACACTACGTTGAAGCAATTATTCCCAGAACTTCAGTTTAAATATATTGATGCTCGTAATTATACGGTAAGGGATTTGTTGTCACATACTTCTGGTTTATCCAACGAAGCCATGACATGGACTTTTTCTTATACAGGTAATCATGACAGGGAAAGGAGGTTAGAGTTTGTTTCGTCACTTAAACAAAGCTTAGAAGTTGATAAAGGGGAGTTTGATTATTCAAACATTGGCTACAACATATTAGCGATTTGGTTTGATGAAAATTATGAAGGTGGTTGGACTAAGGCTATTAATGAACTTGTTCTTTCCCCAGCGGGAATGACTCGCTCTACAGCAGATATTGATAATGCGAGAAAACAAGGATGGCCAATTCCTAAACCTTATTCATATAAATATCAAGCGGGACAAAAACAGATCTACATGAATAAAGACAACAGCACTTTATATTCAGTAGGAATTTTTGCAAGAGCTTATGATTGGGGAAAACTTATAACACATCTACTCCCTATTAACGAAAAGGCTTCTACATTTTCTAAATCAGTTGTAAAAGATTCACAAGCACTTTTAGTTAGCAATATTGATAGTTATTATTCAGGGTACGGGTGGGGATGGATGCACTCAAATGTCGCAGGCGAAAAAGTATTAGTCCATACAGGTGGATTCGATGGCGCCTCTGTGGAGGTCTCCTATTCACCGGAAAAGAATATCGGTGTAGTAATAGCTCATAATGAAAGTGGCCTTATAGCGAACGAATTAAATGGAAGTATTGCAGAAATAGCATACAAAATGTTAACTGAGCAACCTGTCAGTTCGGTTGTTACAGCTCACATTAAAGAAATGGAAGAGAATGCAGAGTACATAGAAATAGCTAAAGGAGAAATCGAGACTAAGCGAAGCACACTTTCTAAACGTCCGTTTAACTCACATGAGTCAAAATCATCACTTATAGGTGTTTACAATCATTTTGATGCAGGAACAATAACGGTTAGGCCAAAAGGAAATGATTTGTATCTGTACTGGGGCAACTTAAAAAGTAGAGTATATCAGGGGTCTCATGAAAATGAGTATGTTTTAGAGCTTAGGCCGGGAAAATTTTTTAATATGACATTAAAAAATGACAAATCGGCATTGACTCTCAAAGGCTGGGTGTTTAATAAAAGCTAATGAACGCTTAGAAGCATAATTGTTTAAATTCTATTCAATTAAACGAAAGGTCGCAAATTAGCCTGTCTTTCATACACAAATCCCTCGATGAAAATCGAGGGATTTTTTTTGAACTTATTTTGCATACCTCGCTCAGATCTATTTTGATTTAGCGATAAGGTCAGTTCCAGTGTTTTCAACAGGTTCAGCGCAATGGGCAGC
>JAKVCY010000074.1 GCA_022448425.1 Thalassotalea sp.
GAAGTGGAAATGCTTGCTAGTGACCGTGAAGAGCGTGATGGCGAACTTCAGCGTCCGTTAGGTGCAACGCATATGGGCTTAATTTATGTTAACCCTGAAGGTCCTAAAGGTGTACCAGATCCAATGGGATCGGCGAAAAACATTCGTACCGCGTTTGGCCGTATGGCGATGAACGACGAAGAAACTGTTGCGCTAATTGCCGGTGGTCACACCTTCGGTAAGATGCACGGTGCCCACAAACCAGCTGACTGTTTAGAAGCTGAGCCAGGTGGTGCAGGCTTAGAAGAGCAGGGACTTGGTTGGAAAAACAACTGCGGCAAAGGCAACGCAGAAGATACCGTGACCAGTGGTTTAGAAGGTGCGTGGACACAACTACCTACTAAATGGACGAGCTTATATCTTCAAAACTTATTAGGTTTTGAGTGGAAACAAACGCGTAGCCCTGCAGGTGCTATCCAGTGGATTCCAACAGACGAATCGCTTCACAACTCAGTACCAGATGCACACGTGGAAGGTAAGAAAAATCCACCTGTGATGACAACGGCTGACTTGGCACTGAAGTACGACCCAGAGTACCGTAAAATTGCTGAGCGCTTCTTAGCTGACCCTAAAGAGTACCAAACTGCATTTGCTAAAGCGTGGTTCAAACTAACTCACCGTGATATGGGGCCGAAGGCGCGCTATTTAGGTAACGATATCCCAGAAGAAAACTTCATCTGGCAAGATCCGGTGCCTAAAGCCGATTATAAAATGATTTCTGATAAAGACGTCAAAAAGCTTAAAGCTGACATCTTAGACAGTGGCCTGACCGTTCAGCAGCTTGTGAAAACTGCATGGGCCGCGGCATCAAGCTTCCGCTCATCTGATATGCGTGGTGGTGCTAACGGTGCGCGTATAGCATTAGAGCCACAAATGAGCTGGGAAGCTAACGAGCCAGAAACGGTTAAGGCAGTCGTGTCTAAGCTTAAGCAAATCCAAGAAGATTACAATTCTCGCATGCTGTCTAAGAAGAAAGTGTCACTTGCTGACTTGATTGTGATTGGTGGTGCTGCAGCGATTGAAAAAGCAGCGGCTGATGCAGGCGTTAAGGTAACGGTACCAGTTATTCCTGGTCGAACTGATGCAACGCAAGAGCAAACAGATGTGAATTCGTTCTCGTTGTTAGAGCCGACAGCTGACGCGTTTAGAAATTATTACAACGCAGAAGCTAGCTATCGTTCACCTACTGACATGCTAGTAGATAAAGCCGATCAGCTTAATCTAACCGTGCCAGAGATGACCGTTCTGCTAGGTGGTCTACGTTCGCTAGGTGCTAACACAGGTGGCGCTACACATGGCGTATTTACCGATAAAGTGGGAACGCTTAATAACGACTTCTTCGTAACGCTACTAGATATGGGCGTGAAGTGGAGAAAAACGGATGACCCATCGGTGTACGAAGGGGTAAACAGAAGTACAGGTGAAGTAATGTACACAGGTACACCTGTAGACCTAGTATTTGGTTCTAACAGCGAACTACGTGCTGTGGCTGAAGTTTACGCTTACGACAACGCGAAAAACCGTTTCGTGAAGGACTTCGTCGACGCTTGGACCAAAGTGATGACATTAGATCGTTTTGATTTACGTCACGATCTAAATGCTAACTTAGGTAAATAAGCGCGGTTAACGTGCTATCGCGATTCAATTTAGCAATTGAGTTGTGAACAAATATAACGATTGAAAGGGCGCTTCGGCGCCCTTTTTTGTTGCAAACGACACTTCATTTCATAGTTCATAAGCAATTAATCGGTGGCTAGAACATCGCAAACCTTTCAGCAATTCGATACACTGAACCTTTATTTTTCGAAGCTACAGATATAAACCAAAATGGCTAGTCTTCAACGAACGTTGGTCAATTTAGAAATGCTAAGCGATGATATTAATGCATTAGACGCCAATGCACTTAATACCCACGCCCACATAAAGCTTTTACACCATGTGTTAGAAGCGCTAAAAGGCGCCGAGCAATTTGTTGCACTTGAGACAGAGGCAAGCTTTCAAAAAGCATTATTAGGCTCGCTATTTGAGAATGTTTTTGAACGAAAGCGGATGGTTGGGGTGTATATAAAGCTGATTGAATACGTTATTACTGCGTGGGAAGCCTCTAATAAAGCTAGCGCAATTATTAGTGAAAACTTCGATTCAAGCGCCGACAAGCGACTAGAACTTCTTCAGGTAAAGGCGATTAGGGCTAAGTCTCAGTTGAAAACAGTGGCGACAGCTATGGGGAAAGAGGATTACGAGAAGTTTACCCACATCCTGGGGCTAACAACCCAAGAGTGGCAGTGGGATACACTTCGCGCCAGGTTTTAGCCAGCGCGAAGATGA
Organism: Thalassotalea sp.; assembly: GCA_022448425.1. Lineage (GTDB taxonomy): Bacteria > Pseudomonadota > Gammaproteobacteria > Enterobacterales > Alteromonadaceae > Thalassotalea_F. The sequence goes on from JAKVCY010000074.1 coordinate 2,368, forward strand.
GACCGATTAATTAAGGTGTGGTGTTTCGAATACCAATCCCTTGTTCGTTGATAACCCGTACCTCGCGTTGAGGGAAAGGTATTTCAATGTTGTGTTCGCGCAGCGTTTCGAAAACGATAAGCAGTAGGTCACCACCAACGCGGTTCTTACCATCGTCGACACCTTCCATCCAAAACTCAACAAACATATTAACGCCAGAATCGCCAAAGCTATCTATTTCGCAGTCAGGCAGTTCTTCAAAAGGGATACCTTCGCCACTGATCACTTGCGGATGCTCTGAAACGGCTTCCTTAATGATTTCAACCATGGCGCGGATATCTGTTTTGTAGGCAACAGAAAAGTCGATACGATAACGCTGCTTCTGATTTTTATGTGTCCAGTTAATGAGTAAAGAGCTGATGAACTTTTCGTTTGGCACTAGCACATCTTTACCGTCATAAGTCTCTAACACGGCGTAGCGCATTTTAAACTCTCTAACGATACCTTTTTGCCCATCTTCTAACTCGACGTAATCGCCAACGGTTAGCGATTTATCTAGTAAGATTATGATGCCCGAAATGAAGTTCGAAGCAATAGACTGAAGACCTAGACCTAAACCCACACCGACGGCACCACCGAATACGGCTAGTGCGGTAAGGTTGATTCCCATCACATTGAGCAATAAGAGAAACACCACACAGAACAGGGCAACTTCAAATAGCTTCGCAAAGACCTCTTTTGTAGAAACATCCAGAGACTTATGGTTTCGGATAATATCCTGACCAATAGCATTTGAGCTGCGACCCAGCCAGAATAGCAGTCCTCCGAATAGCAATACCCTTGTTACGCCGTAAGCTGAAATTTCGACATTGCCTACCGATATAGCCATTGCTTCCAATTCTGAAGTGATAAGGGGAAGCACACCAACAAGGTGTAAAAACAAAATAGGTAGCCCCACCCAGCGCATAAATGCGGCGATGGTGTGGTTTTCGACGAAACCAGAGATTAAAGAGTTCACAAAGAGCATGAGCGCAACAACCACGGCTATTTCCAACAGCCATGCATCAAACTGGAACTGAGCGCCTAACACAGTAGTAAGCTTTAGCATGCTAATGGTGATAAGCGGGAATAACGCTTGACCAAGGTTGTACAAGAAGCCGTGCATGGTATGTGCGCCTTGCTGCGGTTTTTCCCTAGTAAATTTAAATGGCTTCTTTACTTGTCGGGCAAGTAAAAACGCAACGCAATAAATAATTGCGATTGTCATCAGCTGAATTACAAAGCTATCGGACATGACCGATTCTTTGACCAACGCCAACTTTTCTTCAAAGTGCTGGGTTAAACTATCAACATTCATGTTTTCTACTTCACTTGTTTACCACGCTGCAGTAGCGTGGATGTAATTAAAGCGTGGAATAACTGCGCGCTTTTTATCTGTTATAACAAATATGGTAAAGCTTTTTTTGCCTATCCAACATAAATTGACTATCAATTTACCTTTTATTCCAAAAAAGTTGATGTTTCAGGGCCTATAAAAGGCGCATATTAACCGTATTTTGAACAAAAAATGCGCTGGTGGCTTTCTGTTTTTAGTGGTAGACTCCGCGCGCAATTTGTAAGAGTAAACACCTACGTTCTTTTCTTGATGTCAAACACCAATAAGCCAAGTTGGCAATGGCGTGTCTCTTTAGGTTTTCCCAGTAATCTATAACCCCCACGGTTAGCAATAAAGCACTAGCGCTTATACCTTTGCGGTATGCAATTTTTTATAAATACCTATGACAGGAGTTTGTTAATGTCATTTACCCAATTAGGGCTCGCTGAACCCTTGTTAAAAGCTATTGAAAAACGAGGATTTAGCACACCATCACCTATCCAAGAAAAGGCGATACCAGAAGTATTGCAGGGAAAGGATGTGTTGGCAGCTGCGCAAACGGGAACAGGGAAAACTGCGGGATTTGGACTTCCTATTTTACAGAGACTGATGTCAGGACAACCTGTGTCTGGCAACAATGTTCGAGCACTTATCTTAACGCCTACCCGTGAGCTTGCTGCTCAGGTAGAAGAAAGCATTAGCGCGTTCAGTGAGTTTTTGCCCTTAAAAACAGCTGTCGTTTTTGGTGGAGTGGGCATTAACCCTCAAATGATGAAGCTTCGTAAAGGGGTTGATGTGTTGATTGCTACACCTGGTCGATTACTTGATCTGTACCAGCAAAACGCAGTTAAGTTTTCTCAGCTTGAAGTGTTGGTATTGGATGAAGCCGACAGAATGCTAGATATGGGCTTTATTCACGACATTAAAAGAGTACTGAAACTATTGCCACAAGAGCGTCAAAGCTTACTTTTCTCAGCCACATTTTCTGATGAAATCACTGCGCTGGCGAAAACTATAACGCGCAACCCTGTGAGTATTTCAACCGCGCCTGCCAATACCACGGTAGAAGCTGTTGAGCAGCATTTGGTAACCATAGATAAATCTAAAAAGACAACTGCGCTTATTTGCCTGATCAAACAGCAAAAGTGGGAGCAGGTGTTAGTATTTAGCCGTACTAAACATGGTGCTAACCGTATTGCAGAAAAATTAAGCCGCTCAAAAATTCCAAGTGCCGCAATTCACGGTAATAAAAGTCAGGGAGCGAGAACCAAAGCCCTTGCTGATTTTAAAAGTGGCGCGATTAAAGTATTGGTGGCAACGGATATTGCTGCACGCGGCATCGACATCAGTGAGCTCCCCATTGTTGTTAACTTAGACTTACCTAATACACCGGCCGATTATGTTCACAGAATTGGTCGCACAGGCCGTGCCGGCGCTAGCGGACAGGCTTGGTCATTTGTGTGTGCCGAAGAGCTACAAAACCTGAAAGATATTGAAACGCTTATTCAAAAGCTGCTTCCGCGTGAAACGTTGGAAGGTTTTGAGCCACAGCAGGCCGTGCCTGCTACCACGCTGTCTAAGCCGAAAAAACCTAAGAAGCCGAAAAAGCCGAAAGCACCACAAGGTGAGGACCTTAGCGAAGGCAAAAGAAGTGGCGATAATAAGAAAGCGGGTCAACGCCAAGGCAACCGTGGCGGAAATGGGAACTCGCGTACCGGTAAACCGAATTCGCGCAACAATAATGGTGGAAAGCCTGCAGGTCAAAGACGTTCAGGTAGCGAAGGTAATGCCGCTAGACGACCAGCTAAACGCAGAAGCAACCCTTCTAATGGCACGTCTGGTAACAAGGTCTCAAACAACGCAAAAGCGTAAATAGTTAAGCAGCACTAGTAACTAAATGTTGAATTAGCTCTAGAATAAGTTGACACTTTTTGACTTAACGCGCCCGATGTCTTTCATCGGGCGTTTTGTTTTTAAGGGGAAGATGCTAGCTGTCTTAGTTATGCTCCCACGAAAACGGGTTATAATGACGCAGTGCCGGCTTGGTGTTTACTCCATTGCCGCTCACAGCATCTAAGGTGAGCTCAGCGCGTTTAACTAGGGTCTTTTGCAGTTCAGTGCGAAAGCCTTTTGTTTCTTTCCACAGTTCATTGAGCCCATCTGGCGTGTTGCCTTTCAAGTCTTGTTCAAGCATGGGACCGAGTTTGTCGTAAGCGCTTTGTAGTCTAAGTGCTTGCTCTTTGTTGTAGGCTGCTTCTTCATCTGTTGCTTCCCAGTTAATAAACGGGGCTTTTTGAGCAGTTGTCATAGCGGGAAAGCGTGAGAAATACTGAATGTACTCTGACAAGGGAATGCTATCTGCGCGCCCCCACAAATCCATAGTTGTTCGGTTTAACAATGCGCTGGTTCTAGGCTCAACCACCATCACTGTTGGCGTTGCATAGTAAATAGGATAATCGAACCGCTCGGTGATATTTCTTCTGTCTTCAAGTGTTCCCACATCAACAAATACGGTTTCGTAATGGGCACGTAGAATGAGATCCATTTCCTTTGTTGCAAAACGTTTAGCTAAGCCTGTACTGTCGTGGCACCATTGCGCGCCTAATACAACCAAAAGCAGCTTGTTTTGCTCCACGGCTTTTTGCTGAGCATCAACCACATCTTGAAAAGGTGACGAAGAAGGAGTGTAAGTGTATGGACTTTCACTTTGAGTGCTTACACAGCCATTTAACGTGGCAAGAACGGCTATTACAGTGACAATATTTAAGTACTGTTTAAAAAAGCGGGCTCGGCGCGCGATGAAATTGTTTTGCATACGGTTGTCAAAATAGTAATTAAATCAACAACAATGTAGCATAAAAATAGGGCGGAAAAGCGGTTGTTGAGCGTAGTATATTACCGCTTTAACAGCTACTGTAGGGCAGAGTTAGACAAATTCGGGTGCCCGATGGTTTAATCTGAGATATATCAAGCACACCGTTTATTAACTTAGCGCGTTCTTTCATCGAAAGCAGCCCCATTGAAGGTGCAGCGTTTCCTCCATGAGTAAGGTGCTCAAAAATGCCTTCGCCATCATCAGTGACGACAAACAAGGCACGATGTTGCTCATAATTAGCTTCAATTGATAGCGTTTTCGCATTGGCGTACTTAATACTATTAGTGACAGCCTCTTGAATTATGCGGTAGATGTGGATCTTTTGGTCAGCATCAAACGGCACAGGCTTACCGATAACGTCAAATGAGTAGCTTATATTCGCGTGCTTGAGTGTGGTGATGATCTCAGATCGCTGAATTACGTTTTCAATGGGAAGCGTATCGATGCCTGACGGACGCAAGCCCCCTAAACTTCGCTTCATTGCTTGATAAAGAGCATCTATTTTATTAAGCATCATATCGTTATCGCCAGTTCGGCTATCTAGCGATAACTGGAGCTTCAAGTCCACAATGCGATGGCCAAAATCGTCGTGTAAATCTCGCGATAAACGTCTTCTTTCATCTTCTTGTACGGCGACCAGTTTACTGGCAAGCGCTTGGGCGCTTTGTACCGAGGCTTCTAGTTCTTCATTATTTTCAGCAAGCATTTTGTTCAGTTCGTTAGACTGATTGATAGAGGCACCTAAGATAAGGCAACTGACACATAATGCTAATATATAAAACTGGTGTTCAACAGGCGGCAGGTCACTCTGGCTTGCTACCACAAACGCTGTGAGTCCAATGAGCAAACAAGAAAGCGCGCTACCCCACACGGCGTAGCGATAAGATAAAAAGAGCGCGGGCAGTACAGCTAGATATTTTATTTGATAGCTAATATTAATACCGAGAGAATGCGCATAGGTGCTCAAAGCCAGGATCAACAGCCACCCGCTTACAGTTAAGTAAAGAATGCGTTTACCTTTTAGGACGTACTGATTTGTATAAAGGGCAAACAACAACGGGCACAGAACAATAATGCCTACAAAATCACCCAACGAGAAGTCGAACAAAACAGGCAGAAAAACACTTAGATCGGTTTGTAATTCGATAGCTCTTCTACCTAGAAATACAGCGCCAAGCGCAACGCTAATTAGTAATCCAAACGCCAAAGTGGCAAGAGTACTGTGAACATTATCAAAGTAGGGGGCGAAGAAGCGGCGTCTGAACGCGTAGACGCAAGCGCAAAGTAACACAGGTGCGATTAGCAAATGCACCAGATACCAACCAAAGCTTCCACTTAAAAATGCAGTGTTGTCTAGAATGCCGCCAGGATGGAATAAAATGAAGTGCGCCGATTTCTCGGCAATGAGCAACATTGGCCAGCTGCGTATGGGTAACAATAGAAATGCGGCTAAGCGAATACCGGCAGGTAAATACCAGCTGACCGTACCAGAAACAATTTCAAATTGTGTGCTAAACAACCAAACGCTATGAAATAGAAGGGTATAAACTAACCCCATTAACAGATAGTTAGCAGAGAAAAAGTGCTTTAAATTCATCAATCAGTTTTGACTAATGTGTCTTCATTGATGACATCAGACACATCGAGATACCCCGTTTCTAACGCAATTCTCAGTAAACCAAATTGAGATGTTACATTGAGCTTTCTGTAAATATTGGTTCTATGAACCATTACTGTTTTAGGGGCAGTGTCTATGTAATAGGCAATTTGTTTGGGTTGGAAACCCTTTGCTAACAGTAAAAAAATTTCCTTTTCTCTTTCGGTCAAAATAGCGGTGAGTTGCTTATCACCAAAAGCTAACTTCTTACTGATATCTGTGCTCAGGTAGTTTTCATCTTTTTCCAAAGATTCTAGTGCATCCATTAGCTCTTTGGTGGCAGCATTCTTCGTTACGTAACCATCGGCACCTAGCTCAAGGGCTTTGCTAATATAACCTACGTGATCATACATGCTCAGCATTAAGCACTTTATAAAAGGTGCTTCTTTCTTAATTTTAATTAAAGTGTCGAAACCACTTTCTTGGGCTAATGAGATATCCAAGATTGCAACATCAATTTCGTCTAGGGATGCGAAGGAAGGGATAGCGTCTATTGAACTTACAGCATATGCCACATGCCAGCCATATTCTTGCTCGATGAGGGTTTTAATGCCGTCCCTTACAATCTCGTGATCGTCAATGATGAGTATGTGCATGAAAAAATGCTAATTATTCCTTAATGCATCAAGTGTACGTTGTATTTGGCTTATAGGGAATAAGCCGATGGCTTAGATAGCAAAATCTGACTTTGCCCAGACATAAAAAAGCCGGCCCATCCTTGGCCGGCAGTTGCTTAACTTTAATTCGTCAACGCGTTATTCGCTATAACTCACATTGTGTGAGCTAGCGATACGTAAACTCTCTTAAAGGCTCACAGATACTGGTGCAGAGCATGCAGAGGTTTCATCACAAACCATATAAGTGTACACACCAGGTTGAACGCCTCTACTTCTGTCGCGATAACGTCCGGTGTTGCTCACCTCTTCGAGTAGCTCACCATTGCGATAAATCATAACGGTATCAGCCATTGAACCGCTGTAAGATAAATCTACCCGCAGTGAACCAAAGCGTGACAGCAACGCGCGATCAATTTCGGCAACGATGTTGCTGTCCGACACAGACACGGTTTGTGTAGACACGCCGGTCTGGCCTTCTGAGTCAGTAACCGTAAGGGTTACATCATAAGCGCCAGTGCTTGGGTAAACGTGAGTTGGGTTTTCTTCAGTCGAGGAAGAACCATCACCAAAGTCCCAGCTATAGCTGACAATATCGTCATTGACGTCATTACTGTTGTTAGTAAAGCTTACCGATAGGCCTGAGGCATCGTAGGTAAAGGCCGAGTTAGGTGGTGTTGGTCCAACTTCACCAATACCAGTCACTACCAGGCTCCACGTGTTTACGGTACCGTTGTCACCGTTGAAAGTGTCGAGTACATTCAATGTCCAGTCGCCAGTAGCAACTTCACCGTTAAAGGCAGCAGTGTTATAGCTTTCAACGATATCGTCTGTACCGCCACCTTGATTCTGACGTAGAACAGTAGTCGTGCCTTGCGGAGAAGTCAGTGATAGTACGAGGTCACCGCTGTAGGTGTGCGTGATGTCAACAGACGCCTGCATACCGAACACCGTAAGCTCGTCAGGAATATTGATCACAAGATCTACACCCACGTCGTCTGGATCTTCTTCATTCGGTAAGGTAGGGACTGGATCGCCAG
>JAKVCY010000075.1 GCA_022448425.1 Thalassotalea sp.
GGCTGATCGGGAACAATGCCAAATGTAACAAGCTTCCCTTCATTCGCTAAAGCTTCTGCTTTAGTAATGGCACTATGAAACGCGCTTTGATCTTTAATTAAGTGGTCTGCTGCAAGTACAAGAAGTACAGGGTCTTCGCCATTCTTAGTTGCATGTAATGCTGCAAGTGCTATTGCAGGGGCTGTGTTACGACCAACAGGCTCTAATAAAATACCACCGTGCTCAATATTCTTCTTACGAAGCTGCTCCGCAACTAAGAAGCGATGCGCGTCATTACATATAAAGACTGGAGCTTCAGCATCAGTACCGCTTAAGCGAGTAATGGTATCTTGCAACATAGTGCTTTCTGAAGTTAGCGCTAAAAATTGTTTTGGTAGAGCGGCGCGCGATTTTGGCCATAAGCGACTACCCGTGCCGCCAGCTAATACAACAGGTTTCATTATTGATATCCCTTTCTTATAAATTAAATTTAGTAAGCGTTTTTATTGATAAAACCATTAAACACGGTCATGAACACGATTTTGATATCAAACCACACCGACCACCTATGAATGTAATCTAGGTCGTATTCAACACGTTGAACCATCTTGTTGACTGTCTCTGTCTCACCACGTAAGCCATTTACTTGCGCCCAGCCTGTAATACCAGGTTTAACCTTGTGACGTAGCATGTAACCTGTAATTATTTTTCTATACTGCTCGTTGTGTGCGACTGCATGTGGGCGAGGCCCTACAATCGACATACGGCCTTGTAAAACATTGATAAACTGTGGAAGTTCATCCAAAGAAGTTCTTCGTAAGAAACCACCGATCTTAGTTAAACGCGCATCGTTTTTCGTTGCTTGCTTCACAACAGCGCCGTTATCTTGCGTTGTCATAGACCGGAATTTGTAAACCGTAATTTGTTTACCATCTAATCCGTAACGCTTTTGTTTAAAAATTACAGGGCCTTTAGAAGTAAGTTTTACCGCCGCCGCGATTGCCAACATGGGTATGGATATCAGCATAAGAATTAGCGAGCTTAAAACAATATCTTCTAAACGCTTCAGAACGTCGCTTGCGCCTTGGAATGGTGTGTCGTATACGCTGAGCGCTTGCACATTTCCAACGGTCTGCCATCTAGCATTCAGTAGGTTATACATGAAGAAATTAGGAATAACGTAAACGTTAGCTGTGGTATCACTACATTGTTCTAAAATGCTGCGAATTCGGTTTTCAGCACTCATTGGCAGGGCAATGTAGATGTAGTCAACTTCATTGCGCTTCGCCATCTCTATGGCTGCTTCTATATTCCCTAGAACCGCACCTTGCATATCGTGAGGTAAACGATCTGGTTCTCTGTCGTCATATAAGCCGTTGAACTTTATGCCCAAATGCTCGTTTTGCTGTATCTGAAGTGCGACATTCGCGCCGAGTTGAGTGGCGCCAATAATAATTGAACGGCGTGAGTTGAGACCACTTTTGCGAATGCGGAACAAAAATTTACGCATAACGAATCGCCACATTATTAGAACTACAAATGACGATGCAAACCACAGCAAAATTGCCGGTGGGGGAGTTTTAATTTCCTGCACAAAAAAGTAGCCCATCGACATAGTACCTAAAATACTCAAAGCCCATGTGATGGCGGCTGCTCTGAGCATTTCAGGGGTTCTATGTCCGCGCCAAGAGCGATAAAGCTCAACGCCTTCGGCCGAAATCTGAAAGCAGATTACATTTATAAACAATAAAATTAAGCTTGGGGTGTCTATCTTAGTGCCGTAATACGCAGCAGACGAGTAGTAAAGAATGGTGACAAGTGAAAGGTCAATAAGCCTGTAAATAGTAGAAAAACCACTTTGGTTTCTAACAACTAAACCACCACTGGTATTAGGTTCTACCGGATGCGCTTTAATCGCTTTATTAGACTCTACTCTATTGTCCATTTAGGTAATCTCTAGGTGAAAAGTGAAGGCCGCTATGGATGGCTGGTTTACTTAGCTAACCCGATCCAAGTATTACGTAAATAGTAAAAACAGCTAATACATTTGTATAATCTCAAGCAATAGTTGTGCCTGAAATTACGTAGTCTTTTCGTTGCGTTGCCAATTGATTGTTAATCGGATTGTTATTTTAGCTATTTGCACAACGCGACTATCTATTGTAACAATATCTCCTCGATGTTGTAATTTTATTACACGTGGAAAATTTATTTCGTACTAATTTGGTGCAAAAAGAGTAGAATGATGCTTATGCGCTTTTCATTCTTTATATAAATACGATAGCATATTATGCAGTTTTTTGTGCAGACACATCGCTGAAACAATACGCGGGTACTTTATGGAATACTTTTGTACTGGCATGTAAAGCGGCGAATGTTTAACCAGTTAGCACGGGTTTTCTTTTAGTTTAGTAGCAATAACGTTAAGCAATATTGCAAATGCGGCACGCCTATTGCTCGTACCGTACTTAGGTTCTACGTTTCGGTAAAAAGCACCAAAATGCTGTAAAAGATGCAGGGTTTTCATTTTGATTCCGACATCTTTGCCATAGTTATACCCGAAGCGGAGTTAAAATTATTTGAGTGTCATTCAACATAGGTCATCGAAGGAAGAAAAAACATGTTTAAAAGGACCAAAAGCATCATAGCAATGTCGGTTATTTGCGCCACCCCGACACTATATGCCCAAGAGGCCGGTCGAATCCAAGCTGGACAATTCGATTTGATTCCATCGTTCTCATCCTCAATGTCGTATGTTGATAACGTTGCTTACGCACGCGATGATGATCCTAAGATTTACAGTTGGCGCGCTACACTTTCACCCGAATTAATTGCTGCTACGGAAATTGATGGGAACCCTTTTCAAATTGGTTATAGATTAGAAAGAGGCGTTTATTTTTCTAGTGATAGCGACGATTACACCGACCATTTTCTAGAAGCTTCGGGTGACTTTGAACTAAATAGCCGACATCGAGTTAATGCTGTCGCTCAATATGAAGATGGCCATGAAGATCGAGGAACTGGCTTCTCGTTAGGTTTAGGAACTGCTATTACTACTCCAGACAGGTACAAAAGCACCTATTTAGGCGGCGAGTACATGTACGGTGCGGCTACGTCAGACGGTTTGATTACTCTTAAAGCAAATCGTGAAACCCTAGATTATGACAGGTCTGAGCAGGCTTATTTAATACGTGACCGAGTGAAAAACAAAGTAGGCGCAGAGTTAGGTTACCGAGTAGGCTCTGCAACTACAGCCGTCCTTGATGTAACACAGACTTATGTCAGATACGATAACCAAACTGGTATTGAAACTCGCGACAGTGACGAAACGCGTATTTTGTTGGGTGTGACATGGGAATCGACCGCAGCAACTACTGGTTTTGCTAAAGTTGGGTATAAAGAGAAAGATTTTGAATCTGCAACAAGAAGCACTTTTTACGGAACAGATTGGGAGGTTGGAGTAGAG
>JAKVCY010000076.1 GCA_022448425.1 Thalassotalea sp.
GTAGGCTGCAGCCCATTTTGCGGCTTCGGGGGTTTCACCTTCTATGTGAAACGGTGGCGCTTGGTAGTAGTACACCCATTCAATCATGGACCAATACAAAATAGACGCGCCTATGCCTGCACAAAACAGCATGGCAGCCCACGAAACTGGCGAGAACTCGGGTTTCTCTTCCGGGTCGCCTAGTTTTATTTGCCCGATGTCGCTGAACATGATGTAAACCATGAACCCACCAGCGCCAACACCAAGCAAGAGATATAAAACACCAAGTTTACTGGTTACGAAGTCTTTTGCGGCTTCCACCCACTGTGCGCCTTGATCCGGCCAAATAATTAGAGGAATGGTGACAGAGAGAAGAAGAATAAGAGAGCCAAAAAAAGTGGGCTTATCGATTACGCTAAACGCGCCTTCCTGTTTAATAATGGCCTTGGAGGAGGCCGCATCTCGGGTATTGCTACTCATACACGATCCTTTGTTTTGTTTTTTTATCGATGCCTTATGCGTCGTAGCTTTAAACGAGCAATCTTGTTAAACAGTTTATCAGAATTGAGGAATGCATGTTTTGATGTGGCGTTTGAGCCTAGTTTTGCGTATAACCTATTGCGTTATAAGTAGGTTAAATTGAGCAAGTGGATAGCGACGACTTAGCATATTTGTAAGACTGAACTAACAGACATTTGTGTGATTTTAACTTACCACTATAGATATTAGATTTGATTTATATTAACCCACAGAATTTGCACCTCCCAAGTTTCAGGAGAAAGAATTAGTGAACTGGACAACAACACCATTTGAGCCGCTAGCCGGTTTGGCAGGTGGGCTGCTTATAGGCTCGTCAGTGGTACTTTTATTGTATACGCTTGGCCGCATTGCAGGTATTTCAGGTATTGCCGCTGGCGCAATGACTCAACATGGCATTGAACGCTACTGGCGCTTAGCCTTTATTGCCGGCATTGTTTTGTCTGCCGTACTGTACATGGTGTTTGTAGGCGATTTACAGGTTCAAACCCAAATGAGCTCTGCATGGCTGGTAGTTGCTGGCTTGTTAGTGGGCTTTGGTACGCGCCTTGGTTCTGGGTGTACGTCGGGCCATGGCGTTGCTGGGCTATCTCGGTTATCGCCCCGCTCTATTGTGGCAACCGTTACCTTTATGGCAGCTGCCATTGTGACCACGAATATTATCAGACACCTGTAAATTACCGAGGAGCATGTACTTATGAGAGCAATTATAGCCTCGCTTATTTGTGGGCTTTTATTTGGCTTTGGCCTTATTGTATCGGGTATGAGCAACCCTGCCCGCGTGTTGAACTTTTTAGATTTCAGTGCAAATTGGGATGCTACGTTAGCTTTTGTAATGGGCGGCGCTATTTTGGTTGCTGCACCAGGCATGTTTTGGGTACGCAAGCGCAGCAAACCCTTGTTTGCGAATAAGTTTGATATTCCTACCAGTAAGACTATTGATGCAAAGTTAATTCTGGGCTCTGCAGCGTTTGGCATTGGCTGGGGTATTAGCGGTTTCTGCCCAGGGCCTGCCGTAGTGGCGATTGCCTCGCTTCAAACTGATGTGCTTTTGTTCGTTGGGGCCATGATTGTCGGCATGCTGGCGCAGCATTGGTTGAAGCCAAAAGCGGCTTAAAACATAACTATCCTTACTGCTTTATCCCTTTAAGGGGGTAAACGTGGCAGCCACTTACATACGTGAAAATAGCTGACTTATCGTTTTGCGGTTTTCCCTTTCAGTAAACCTACTCCCAATACGGCCATGGTTACGGCAATAACGCCATTTAGATAGTTGAAAAACGCATAGGGAGCATAGTCGAGCACGTCAACGCCTAGGGTGGCAGAGTAGAACGCACCGGCGGTTGTCCACGGAATAATGAGCGTTGAGATAGTGCCACTTTGCATAAAGCTGGCGATAACCATACCTATAAAGATAAAGATATAGATTGCCGGCATGGCCCGGGTTAGTGCGCGGGCCATTAATTCGCGGATTTGCAGGTACTTGTACCCCAAGCTAAAGGCATTGATACCAGCCCATAGCAAGCACAGAAATGTAAGTGCGTGTAGGCTAATACCTAGTTCAAACAACCCACCCACTATTAGCGCGACAATAACGCTAAAACAAACCAGTGACTGAGGAAAACCAGGGTTACGTAAAGACTTAGGCGACATGAAAGACCTGTTGAACCGCTTGAAAAATGAAAGTAGTGAAAAACAGTATAACGACTTTGCTATGCGTTGGAATGACCTTGAAGCAGCATAGGCTTAGGATGCGCACAGTGCCTTTGAAAACAATGCCTCCTTCAGCCAATAAGTGCTGCCTAAAAGAACAAAATGAAAGTTTGCTTTACTTATAAAACATCATAAATGACCAATTAAAGCCCTATTAGCTATTTATGGCTATTTAATTGACACACCTTATTAAGTAGCCATACTAAATAATTACGTTACTAATGGCTATTTTTGGTGTTTTATGGACAAGGTTGAATATACGAAAAAACTACTTGGTAACCTCGTAAAGCAAGCGAGAACTGCTTCTATGGATCAAGACGAGTTAGCGCTTAGAACCGGTACTAGCAAAAATACTGTTAGCAGGTTAGAGCGAGGAAAAGGCATAAATTCGGATACGTTGCTTACAATATTAAATCAACTCGAAGTGCTTGACCCACTTATTGAAACCATCGAAAAGGAGTACGAATTAGTAAGCAATAACCCCTTGAGAAAAAGCTCACTCTTAGAAAAGGAGTTACCTAATGACTTCTAGAGCTTATGTTTTTGTTGACGGGCTCGAAAATAGCCCGGTGATATGCGGCGTTGTTGAGTTAGACCCAAAGACCAATATCGGGAAGTTTCGATATGGACAAAGCTACCTACAAAGGGATGATGCATTCCCCCTAGATCCAGTTCACCTCCCCCTACTTAGCGATCAGTTTATTACCAGAGTCAATAAAGGGATGTTTGGCGCTATCTTAGATGCTGGAGCAGATAGCTGGGGTAAAAAGCTTATTTTGTCGCTGCACTCAACTAAGCCTAGCAATGATCTAGAACTCGTTCTGGCGGGTTCTGGGATGGGTGTTGGCGCACTTATTTTTAGCTTATCTAGAAGTGCAAGTAAGCCAAAGAAGAATAAGAATACGCTTGGCGATATCCCCATGCTTTTGCAGGGGAAAAGGGCAATTCTTAAAAATGAGGACATTCCTAAGGAAGTCAAAAAAGCATTTGAATACGGGTCCAGTATGGGTGGCGCCCGACCTAAAACACTGATTGAAGACAGTGGTATAAATTACTTAGCGAAATTCAACCGTCCAGATGATTTATACAACGTATGTTTAGTAGAACATGCAACAATGACAATGCTAGAAGAACTGGATGTTAGAGTTGCAGCCACGTCTATAGTGAACAGCCAACAAGAAGACATATTATTAGTAGAGCGCTTCGACTGTAACGCTGATAGACCGACACACCATTTTTTGAGTGCTAACTCTCTAATCAACCAAGAAAAGTTGACGAATCAGGCACTAACTGAGAATTATAGTTATGGTGCTTTGGCAGAGTTTATAATGAAGCATGGAGCAGAGCCGAGAGATGCACATGAACTGTACACACGCATGGTTTTTAATATCTTAATGGGTAACACTGATGACCATTCCAGA
>JAKVCY010000077.1 GCA_022448425.1 Thalassotalea sp.
TATTTAAATATGACCCAGAGAAAGATATTTATATTTGCCCCGCAGGGAGTGAATTGCAGAATCGAATGCAGGTATTTGAACAAGGGAAATACTTAGATGTTTACTTCAATCACATTGCTTGTCGAGATTGCACGATTAGAAGTAAGTGTACTAAGTCTAAGAGAGAGCCGAGAAGAATAAGGCGCTGGGTAAACGAAGAGCTAACAGAGCAAATGCTGAAAAAGCTAGAAGATGAGCCTGAGCTGATGCTTCATCGAAAACAAACAGTTAAACATCCATTCGGCACAATAAAACTCTGGATGGGCTCTACATATTTACTAACACGTCGCTTTAAAAACGTTAGCACCGAAATAAGTCTGCATGTCCTAGCTTATAACTTCAGGAGAATGCTAACAATAATGGGAGTAAACGGCTTAAGAAGTGCCATTAAATTAGTGTTATAAAGGGGATTTCGCTCGCCCGTTCAAAATTAGGGGACTGAGAAAAATCGATCGAACTCATCTTCGATGATTTCTAATTAACGCAAATGACTAAGTAGATATAAAAAATGAGTTTTAACACAGTCTGGGCAAGTAACTGACAACTTCACGTTATCTGGTGGCTTAGCAAGTGTTGATGCTGAAATTGATGAGTTTTTCTGTCCAGATGGAGCTGCCTGTACTGACCGCTCTGGCTTAGACGTTCCATTCTCTCCAGACTTAAAGTACAACCTAACGGCTGACTATGTTTGGGAATTAAGCGAAATGGATGTGTTATTCAATGCATCATACGTTTACACAGATGAACAATACGCTACGTTACCTAACAACAACGGCGAGTTTAGCCCAGCGCATTTACTACCGGACTACGGCTTATTAAATGCGAGTGTGGCGATGTCGTTTAAAGATGATACGTACCGCGTGATGCAGATCGTCACTTTGGTGTGCAGTTTAGAGCGAACTTCTAAACGCCCCATTAGTTTTTTATTCTCTGTGCCAAAATGCCAACCTTTCCAATGCTTGGTTAATGACCCAATAGAGCTTAACTAAGTGCCGGGGAGCTGGCATTTTTATTTATATGAACTAGGACGAATTACAACAAGCGCGCCCAAAGCAGTCTTGTTGTTGCTAGCATGAAGAACACAGCTGCAATTCCACGTTTTTTCTTCGACCATAAGAACTTTGCTTGGCTCATTAAGAACTTACTGCTCAAGAAAGCACTGGCTAATGCATTCGACTCTTCTTTGTTTACCTGCTTAAGCTCAGCTAAGTCACCATTGGCTAAGAACGCTCGTTGGACGCCATCTCTTATCCAGCCTTTGGCTATCTCTTTTGCTCTAGTGATTAGTTCTTCTTGCGGTACAACTGTTTGCACTAAACCTATGGCTAATGCCTGATCAGCACTAGGCTTCCAGCCATCTTTACCTAACATTCGTTGTGCACTTTGTTCACCGATAAGCCTTGGAAAATGAACACTTGAGCACCCTTCAGGGGTAACGCCCAGTGCGTAAAATGGTGTCAAAAAGGTAGCTTCTTTTGCTGCGATAATTTCATTACACAGGGTAGCTGAGGTAACGCTTGCACCAATAGCAGGGCCGTTGATTGCAGCCAGAATAGGCTTAGAGACATTGAGAAAAGCGTCGAATAAGCTTTGATTGTGTTCCACGATCATGGTGTGCAATTTTTTAGGGTGCATTAGCTGTATCGTGGAACTTAAATTTACACCAGCAGAGTAATAGCGCCCTTCGCCAGTAAATACAATCGCTTTGACTTCGTCGTTTTTATCCGCTTGCTGAAATGCGGCCGTAAAAGCTTCCATCATGGGCATTGTCCAGCCGTTCAATTTATTCGGCTGGATCATTTTGATTACAACAACACCATCCTCGATCGTTGTTTCAATGTACTTCGACATTTCTGTCGTCAGTTGTAAGTCGTTCATAGCTATTTGGGCATCAAATTTCGATAAATTTAGGCTTCTATTTATAAACTAACCTGGTACGACCAGACAATAGAAATATGGCAATAGAGCGCTTTTATTGAAATATAGACCCTAAAAGAAAGTAATTTGTTATTCAGAGTTCAGGATAAATAATTACGCGGTGGTTTTTCGTTTTACAGAACCTTTGCGAGTGCCTCGTTTGCCCTTCTTGAAGGCTGGCTTAGTGGCTGATTTCAGCCCTCGCAGTGACTCGGGGAGCTGCTGACTAGCTTGACCGATTAAATGAAATAGCGTGTTATTCAGTGGCTGCATAAAACCTTGGTAGTTGGCTTTTTGCTCTGCGATATTATTCAGCGTTGCTTCCCAATGTGCGGTCATATCTGGCAGTGTACATTCTGTAGGTAACGCTTCAATGAGCCCTTGACCGACATCGGTCGCGTGAATTTGCTTACCTTGTCGCTTTAAGAAACCGCGTTTAAAAAGTAATTCGATAATGCCAGCGCGCGTTGCTTCTGTGCCTAATCCATCAGTTTCCTTTAAGATAGCTTTAAGCGATGTGTCTTGCACGTACCTGGCAATCCCTGTCATTGCCATTAGTAAACTGGCATCGGTAAAATGTTTTGGCGCTTGTGTTTCTTTGCTTTCCAATAAACCTCGTGAGCAATGGAGGCTATCTCCTTGATGCAACTTTGGTAAGGTATTGTTTTGACCTATTACAGTGTTCTCTTTTTGTTGCTCTGACTTCTTAAACAGTGCTTTCCAACCAAGTTGTTTCGGTACATTCGCACTAGCTTTGAAAATGCCACCAGCTATCTCGATAGTAAGCTTTGTTTGCTCGTAAAGGTAAGCAGGGTAGAACTGTGCAATGTACTGACGACATATCAACTGATAGATGTTTTTCTCAAAGTTATTGAGGCTAATGTTCGCCGGTGATTTCTCAGTTGGAATAATGGCGTGGTGGGCGCCAACTTTGCTGTCATTCCAAGCCTTACTCTTTATGCTTTTATCCGCTTTCTGAGCCGCCGATGAAACAGGTAAATCTGACCGCGCTAACATATCGAGAATCCCTGCTGATTGCGCCAAGTGTGTTTTAGGCAAATAGCGACAGTCTGAACGGGGATAGGTGATAAGCTTGTGCTTTTCATACAAACTTTGGCAAACATCCAAAACCAGTTTTGCGTTCATCGCAAACTGCTTAGCAGCATCTATCTGCAAGCTCGATAAGTTATACGGCAATGGGGCATTTAATTTTTTATCGAGGTACTCTGCCGCTTTTACTTCGGCAGGTTGGTCTGTAATACGTTTAACAACGTTTTCAGCCAATCCTTTTACCAGCACTCTACCTTCTTCATCCATGTAAGGTTGGCATGCTTCACTCGGTTGCCACTTCGCGTGAAAGGTTTGCAGATCTGCCGTTTGAAGTTCAGCAAACACCTCAAAATAGGGTTTGCTTTGAAAATGCTCGATTTCTTTATCACGGTTGACGACAAGCCCAAGCACCGGAGTCTGCACACGACCAACCGATAAAACGCCTTGATAACCCACTTTACCGCCTTGAATCGTATAGGCACGGGTCATGTTGATGCCGTAAAGCCAATCGGCTCGACTTCGAGCCAATGCTGAAACGGAGAGTGGCATAAAGTCCCGATTTTGCTTTAACTGCGATAATGCTTTTTTGACTGCGCTGGTGTTGAGGTCACTAATGAGCAGGCGCTGCATTTGTTGTTTTTTGTTGGCGTCTATTTTGAGGTAGTCGATTACCTCATCAATAAGCAGTTGACCCTCTCTGTCAGGATCTCCTGCATGAATGATGTTACTGGCTTGTTTAGTGAGCTTGCGAATAGCTGATAGTTGGCTTTTGGTTTTGTACTTGGGCTTTAGCTGCCACTGTTCAGGAATAATCGGTAAATGATCAAGTTGCCATTTTTTATAAGCATCATCATAGGCATCAGGCTCTGCTTGCTCAAGAATATGGCCGATACACCAAGTAACTACATCACCATTGCCAACCTCTATATAGCTTTGCTGTTTCTTGTGAGGTTTAGGTAGGGCGGCGACTATGGCTCTTGCTAAGCTGGGCTTTTCGGCAATATATAAATTCATTTAACGGTTAACTAACTGTTTGTACGGGATTAGTGCTTTCTATGAGCTCAGTTTAACATGTACTGTTCAAATATCCAGTTGTGGTAGTGTTGGGTAAGAGTAGTGTCAGGAGTTATTCCGAACGTTATTAGATTATTGAATGCAGAAATTATCTTAAGTTTTTTTTTCGCGTCAAGACAGAAGGTGAGTTCAAGTGGCAGCCGTTATCAGAATTAAAAGGTCAAACGGTTGCTATGTTGAGGACATTAGGGCAAGGCGAAACAGCCAAGAAGATGACTCAAGCAGGCATGGAAATTGTGCGAGTAGATTCACTGTCGCAAGGGATGAATATGGTCCTAAAGAAGTGAGTAGATTACTGGTTTACGACGCAAAATACGCCACAGGCATTAAATGCAGATGAGGCTGCTCAACAAAACCTTCAGTTTGCAGAAACACCGCTTATGGTGGTGTAACCCAGAATATTCTAAAGTGAGCGTTGCAAGAAAGAGCTGAATCTATAATAAGTTGCTGTTAATAAATTGCCACTAGAAAGTTGACGCGATAGCCTCCCTACAGAAATTTATTTTGGATTGTTTGTAATAAATTCGCCGCATATCAGACTAGTTGCTTAAGCTTTACGTTCAAGTGTTCTTATCCTTGACGTTAAAAATTTAAATAGTTAATAGGGATATTCATGCGGACTACCACTAAAAAACGCCTCCACTTTTTTGTTACCGCATTGGTGGTATATGTACTAGGTTTTCAATACTTACCTGAAACCGTCGACTTTTCTGCGGGTATTCTGCTGACTGATATCTCGCAACTCATGTTTATTTCAGCGGCCTTTGCTTATTTTGTGTTTTTGCCCTTACTTTATTGGTTTTGGGTGATCAAGGCGGGTGAGTTAAAACCGTGGCGAATGTTGCTTGTGTTTTCACTCTCGTGTGTTTGTGCACGATACAGCTTTCCCACTAATATTGCTGAATATTTTGAATTTATTAGCTATGTGCGTTATCCCATTATTGCCATTTTGCTGCTAATCGAATTCTATTTAATGGCGATGGTTATTAAAGGCTTATGGCAGGCAAGAAAGCTGTCAGGTGATCCTCGTATTCATACCAAAGAGCGATTCAAAGACGATGAAAAACGCTTAGCAATGGCGCTAACGTTTTCTTGGGAACCAGCAAGTTGGTACTATGCTATTCCGCGTTTTTCCCGTCGTCACGTTGACGCCATCGCAAACTTAAATCTCTATTCTGCGAAGCGTTGGCACTATGCTTTGGTGATGATCACGTGTATGGCCATTGGCGCACTAAGCTACTACCTCATTGCAATGTGGAGTGAGTTGGTAGCAATTATTGTGGCAAGTATTATCTGTTATACCGTTGTGTTTCTTACCGCAAATTACCGTGTCGCCAAACGTTATTCTGTGTATATCAATGACGACAAACTCATTATCAATAACAGCTTTTTAAGTTTTATTAGTATTCAGCTCAATCAAATCGATAAAGTCACATTTGGAGAATTCAAAAAATCTGAAAATAAGGAGCAGTTGCTGATAGGGCAAGGAGATACAGGTAACATTGAATTATTGTTTAAAGAATCGCAGACATATCAGAGCTGTATGGCTTCATTTCCTGAGCAGGTCGACACGTTATGGTTAAACCTTGATTCGCCCGCTTTATTTGAACAAACGCTCCGTGGCGCGATTGTTGAGTCTCAAGCGTTGGAAGAAGATTCGGGATCAAAAGCCGCAATGTCAAAAGCAAGTTAGCACGCCCTAGGGTAAACAGCCCCTAGAGCCTTGTGAGTATATCTTATCCATTTTTGAGCTTATGTTAGTCAATTTTAGCAATGGCTAGCACTTGCTTTTTTCTGGTAACTCTAGATAATCCATGCTTCACAAGGTAAAGACTTGGGAATGAGGTGAAAATCCTCAACTGTGCCCGCAACTGTAATTAGAGCAGTATGCTATACCACTGAACTTATAAGCGAGTAGCAATTATTCTGTAGGGAATGTTGCAATATCTTATCGGGTTTGGGAAGGCGCGTACCGAGAAGCTAAGAGTCAGGATACCAACCTTTACCACATACGATTAACAAGTCGAGCGGGTTACTCGGGCATTGTCACTTCAGTGAATGCATTCACTGTGCTTTGCTATGGAGTTTTTCTACGTTTGCGTTATCTGAACGAGGGTTCAGATAAATGGTAAGGGTCTCTATAGTGCATACCGCTGCCTCAACATCGCTTGACTCTGCGCCGATACTATCGGTGGAGCAGTTGTATTGGCACGCCAATGAAAAGGCCATTTTACAAGATATTAGCTTTGCGATGGCAGAAGGAGAATTTGTTGGTTTGCTGGGCCCAAATGGGGCTGGTAAATCGACGCTCTTACGCTGTATCTACCGCTTTCTATCGCCGAGTAGTGGTAACGTTTTCTTCCAAGGCAAAAATATTTGGCAATATCGCCAAAAAGATTACGCCAAAGCACTCGCTGTTGTCTTACAAGAAAGTCCTGCTCATTTTAATCTATCGGTCACCGATGTGGTGGGGCTTGGGCTATTACCCAAAAGCAGCGTTTGGCATCGCACCTCCAAAGAAGAAATTATCCAGATTAATGCTGCACTTGAGCAAGTGGCTATGTTGGACAAACGTGAGCAGGCATTTGAGCAGCTATCGGGTGGTGAGAAACAACGTGCACTGATTGCCAGAGCAATTGTCCAGCAACCCAAATTATTGGTGATGGATGAGCCAACGAGCCATTTGGATGTGAAGTATCAGATTCAAATTATGGAGCTAGCAAAGTCCCTAGGTATCACTGTACTTGCCTCGTTTCACGACCTTAATTTAGCCAGTGCCATGTGCGATAACTTATTGGTACTTGATAACGGACAGTTAGTGGAGAATGGCGCACCATACAAAGTACTTACTACCGACATGCTTTCATCCGTCTTTGACGTCTGCACTGAGGTGAATCGCCACCCGCAAGTCGATGCCCCGCATATTACATATTACTACGGCTATCAGGAAAATGGCCATGACTAGTAGAGCTCAAAAGACATCTTCAAACGGCAGTTTGATGCGTTCATTAGCGAGTCTCATTACGCCGCTGGTTTTATTTGTTCTATTACTCCCTCTCACTGCATATTCACTGATCGTGGCGCTTACCTTTGGCGCAGCTGATATCAATTTGCCATTGGCGAGCCTTGCTATATTCACTGAGCGGGCAGAGCCTTTGGTTGAACAAATTATTTGGCAGCTAAGAATGCCAAGAACGCTGCTGGCCTTTATTGCTGGTGGCGGCTTGGCGCTATCAGGATTAATGTTGCAAACGGTGACACGCAATCCTTTAGCCGATCCTTATTTATTTGGCATATCTTCCGGTGCTGCAGTTGGTGTTGTGTTGTTTGTTACTTTTGCTGGCAGTAGTGCTGCTATTGCGGGTCACGCCATTTCATTATTTGTAGCTGCATTTCTTGGCAGTTTAGTGTCTATGTCGTTGTTATTACTGGTTTCTGGTAGTGTCATGGGGAGGCAGGTTGAAACCATGCTATTAGCTGGCGTTGCCTTATCCTTCCTATTTAGCGCAGCGACGAGTATTACCCTGTATTTTAGCGATCCTCAAGCAATCAGCGCGGTACTATTTTGGACGATGGGAAGCTTTGCGCGCGCGAGTTGGTCACAGCTTATTCTTCCCCTTGTTTTACTTATTGTTGCGCTACTTGTATTAACCGCATTTCGGCGTCAAATGACAGCACTACTGCTGGGTGATGAAAGCGCGATAACCCTTGGGGTTAACGTCAACCGTTTCAGGCTGATGATGCTCGTTTTGAGCTCTCTATTGACCGCAAGCTTAGTAGCGGTGAGTGGTGGTATTGGCTTTGTTGGACTGATGATCCCACATATTGTGCGTTTGATTATCTCTCAGTCTCATGGGTTAATCCCTTGTATCGTTTGCTTGCTAGGTGGTGTTTTTATGGTGTGGGTTGATGTGATTTCTCGCGTGTTCATGGCAAACCAAGAATTACCTGTCGGCATTATCACTGGGCTTGTGGGAAGTATCTTCTTCTTAACCTTGTTATACGCTCGTCAGCGTAAACGGCTGAAATAGAGTAGTTAATTTCGTGAATAATTTGATTAAAAAATCGGTGAGCAACGTAAAGTGAAAACCATAATGGTTCAAGGCACTACCTCTGACGCTGGCAAAAGTACGCTGGTGGCAGGTTTATGTCGAGTATTTGCTAACCGCGGTGAAAGTGTAGCACCATTTAAACCTCAGAATATGGCATTAAACAGTGCAGTAACTGACGATGGCGGCGAAATAGGACGAGCGCAGGCGCTGCAAGCCGTTGCTGCAAAAGTGCCAACTCAAGTGCACTTTAATCCCATTTTGCTCAAGCCGAATTCAGACACAGGTGCCCAGGTAATTGTTCATGGTAAGGCGATTACTAACATGGAGGCTGCTGGCTACCACGATTACAAAAAAGTTGCGATGCAGGCGGTGCTGACGTCTCATGAAAAATTAAGCAATGAGTTTGACAAGCTTGTGGTCGAAGGAGCTGGTAGCCCAGCCGAGATCAACCTAAGAGAAAATGATATTGCCAATATGGGCTTTGCTGAGGCAGTAGATTGCCCAGTTATCATTATTGCGGATATCGACAAAGGCGGTGTATTTGCGCATTTAGTTGGCACGCTTGCACTTTTATCTCCATCGGAACAAGCCAGAGTGAAAGGTTTTGTTATTAATCGCTTTCGCGGCGACATCGGCTTGTTGCAGTCGGGTCTTGATTGGTTAGAAAACGAAACGGGCAAGTCTGTGCTTGGTGTGTTGCCATACCTGCATGATTTATCACTTGATGCAGAAGACGCCCTCAGCTTTGCCAATGTGACGGACAATGCGGAAATCGATATTGCCGTTTTACTCTTGCCACATATTTCCAATCATACCGACTTTGATAGTTTGCGATTAAACCCGTCGGTTAACTTGGTGTATGTCAGGGTTGGTGAAGAGCTACCAGCTGCAGATCTCATTATTTTGCCTGGTTCAAAGAATGTGATTGGCGATCTTAACTTTCTTAATCAGCAAGGCTGGGCAAAGCAGATTAGGCGGCATTTACGCTATGGCGGGAAAGTGCTGGGTATTTGCGGGGGCTATCAAATGTTAGGGCGTGCCATTTACGATCCGATGGGTATTGAGTCAAGCCAAGCGCAAATCGATGGCTTATCACTGGCTGAATTTACTACGACATTAATAGCAGAGAAGGCGCTTACTCAGGTATCAGCGACCTTGGTGGCGTTCAATGATAGCCAATCATCAACAGTAGAATTTAGCGGTTATGAAATTCATTGCGGACAAAGCCAAGGCCCTGCTTTGGAACGTCCCTTTGCGTTTATTGGCAAATCCCCTGACGGCTTTATATCTGATGATGAGCAGATAGCAGGCACTTACTTGCATGGCTTGTTTGATAAGCCCGAGATGACCCAAGCATTGCTGCATTGGGTAAAGCCTGAAACGACAGTTGCTGCAGTTGATTTAGACGAACACAGAGAGCAACAACTTGAACGACTCGCCCGAGTGTGTGAACGACATCTGGCGATAGAAAAGATTATCGATATTTTTGAGGAGTAACGTATGGCCGATAATAATCACGACCAGCGCAAAAATGACAACCACAAAGCACGCCAACAACGCTTGAAAGAAAAAGTGGATGAAAAAGTGGCGAACGCGAAATCTGAAGGTGGGGTTTTTCAGGTCATTACTGGTAATGGCAAAGGTAAAAGTACCGCAGGCTTTGGCACTGTTACTCGCGCAGTTGGTCATGGATTAAAGTGTGCCGTAGTGCAATTTATTAAAGGTACTTGGGGCTGTGGCGAACGTGATGTCTTGGAAAAGCTTGGTGTCACATTTGATGTAATGGCAACGGGGTTTACGTGGGAAACACAAAACCGAGAATCGGATATTGCCGCCGCAGAAAAGGCATGGCAATCGGCCAAACAATACTTAAGCGATGACAGCATCGACATGGTATTGCTTGATGAATTGACCTACATGCTTAGTTACGACTATTTAGATACAGATGAGGTGATTGAAGCTATCAAGAGTAGGCCAAGTCATCAGTTCCTTGTCGTTACAGGTCGTGCTGCACATCGCAAATTGACAGATTTAGCCGATACTGTGAGCGAGGTACGCAATGTTAAGCATGCGTTTGAAGCTGGCATTATGGCGCAAAAAGGATTTGATTATTAATGTTTGGTAACTATCTATCAGCGACCATCAGTCAGCGCTGCAAATCGGCTCGAACTTGGTTAGCAAACGTGATGATTTTATTCACGGTGGCGAGTTTATCGCTTGGGAAAGCCAAGGCTGCCGACACTAGTGATAGTGGCGCACTTGCAAGCGAAGTGTCACAAATAGAGCTGCCCACGGAAACTGCTAAGCCTGAAGTTACCAAGTCTGAAGTTACTAAGCCAGAAGCTGGCGCCATGCGCATCGTCGCATTGGCCCCACATTTGGTTGAAATGCTTTACGCTATTGGTGCAGGTGACGATATTGTGGCGACAGTGGAATATGCCAACCACCCTGAAGCAGCGAAACAGATTCCACGTATTGGTGGTCACCAAGGTATCAGCATTGAAAAGCTGCTGTTATTAAAACCCGACTTAATTCTCTTTTGGCAAGGAGGGAATCAGGCGCAAGATCTCGCGAAGATGCAAGAACTTGGGTTGAATGTGAAGGTATTGGCAACGAAACAGTTAAAAGATGTCGCATCTACAATTGTACAGTTAGGCCAATGGACGAGTAGGCAGGAAAGTGCTCAAGCCATTGCTGACAACTTTACCAATTCGCTCTCTGATATCCGCCAGCAATACGCGCCTAAAGCAACACTTAAAGTATTTTATTCATTATGGTCACAGCCATTGATGACTATTAATAAAGATGGTTGGATCAATGATTTAATTAACCACTGCAACGCTGAGAATGTATTTGCGGATAGCCCAACAACGGCGCCACAAGTAAGTATCGAAAATGTACTAGTGACAGCGCCGGATGTGATCGCGATTCCTGACGCTCATAGTGAAAACAAGCAGCCGCTTGATATATGGCAAGACTGGCAGGCGATACCTGCCGTTGCCAAATCTCAAATTATTCACGTCAATGGTGATGTGATGCATAGGTTTAGCCCAAATATGCTGAATGGGTTGGTAGATATGTGCCAGCAAATTGATGCGTTCAGGGCAAGAGGGTAGTAAGTCTCTACTTATTACAAGTTTTAGCAGTTAAGGGGAAACAAGTGGAAATCTTGTGCTGCCCCCGCAACGGTGATTTTGGGCAACGTAAATGCTCTGAAAGTCCGATTACCTTAGCCGCTAAGTCATCTACCAGTATGGTGCGGTGGGCTCCATCAACAGAGGAAATATGAAAAATAACAAATTAAACAGAGTAAACACGTTCTCTAAACGAACAGTCTCCAAACTATCTGTCTCTAAGAAATCGGCATTAGGCTTTATTGTCGCTGCGTCGCTGTCAGCTACGGTAAATGCAAGTCAAACCACCGATGAAACTATTACGGTTACTGCAACACGTGCGCCTTTATCGATAGAAAATGCACTAGCGACCGTACAAGTTATCACGCAGGCGGAAATTGCGCGTATTCAAGCGAAATCAGTGAGCGATATTTTGGCAACTGTAGCGGGCTTAGATATTAGTAGCCAAGGTGGTCGTGGCCAGAACGTTTCACTATTTGTACGTGGCGCTAATTCAAACCATACATTAGTGCTTGTCGATGGCGTTCGTGTAAGTTCTGCAAGCTTAGGCTCAACCAATACACAAATTATTGCGCCAGAGCTTATCGAACGTATCGAAATCCTAAAAGGGCCTAGAGCGGCTATTTGGGGTTCTGACGCTATTGGCGGTGTAATTCAAATCTTTACGCGACAATTACAAGGCAACGAATATTTCGCCGGTGCTACTGTCGGTGCTGACGATTATTTACAGCTTAAAGCAGGCGCAGGTTTTACTCATGGTGACGGCTACACAAGTGTTACCGTAAACCACGAAGAGAGCGAAGGCTTCGACGTGTTGCAATCAGCCGAAGAAGACAATGATGGCTACGATAATAACTCAGTAGCGATTAAAGGTCAGCAGAGAATCACTGAGCAATTCTCTATGGATTGGATGGCCCGAGTCGATCATGGCGAAGCTGAGTATGACAATGCTTACGGCGGCAATAATGAAACTGAGACGCGTAACCATGTATGGCTAGTTCGCGCTACGTACGATCAGATTATTGGTCACGTGCAAAACAGCACGATATTTTCTGTCGGTCAAAACCGTGATTACGCATTAAACTTCAACACAGAATTGGACGAATCAAGCTGGACGACGTTTGAAACTAAACGCGATCAGTTCTCAGTGCTTAACCACAGCCAAGTTTTTCCTCATTTACAGTTCAACTTAGGCGCTGACTATTACCAAGAACGCCTTGATACGACAACGAGTTTTGCACAAGATGAGCGTGATGTATTAGGTGTATTTGCCCATGCACTTTACAACAAAAGCAAGGTGATTGCTGAAGCTGCTGTGCGTTATGATAATGTCGAGAATGTTGACAGTGAAACAAGTTACAACTTGGGTGCAGGCTACCAGCTAACTGACGATACACGCATCGCACTTAACTTTGGTACAGCATTCAAAGCGCCGACATTTAATGATCTTTACTATCCGGAAAGTGCATTTGCATCAGGTAACCCAGATCTCGTTGCTGAGACATCAGATACCATTGAATTAGTAGCAGAAACTTCTGTTTCAGGTATTGATATTGCGTTTAATGCTTACAAGACAGATATTGAAAACCTGATTTCTTGGGAATCAGATGAGAACTTTTTTTCTAAACCTGAAAACGTTGATAATGTTGAAATCAAAGGTGCCGACTTCATTGCCATTTATCAAGGGTTTGGTGGTCAGCATCAGATCAGCCTGACTTATGTCGACACTGAAGACAAAGCAACAGGCAAACAGCTTATTCGTCGTGCCAAAGAACAGGTGAGCTATCAATTCGATACGCAAATCGGTGATGTTGATTTTTACCTTGAGTACCAGTTCAAAGGCAGCCGTATGGATAGCGACTGGATTTTGGGTGACATCAAGTTAGATAGTTATCACTTAATTAACTTATCTGCTAGCTACCCGATTACTGACAAGTTGAACATTAATGCGCGCATTAGCAATGCGTTGGATGAAGAGTACAACACTGCATACAACTACAACACGCAAGGTCGAGCGGCGTACTTCGGTATTAGCTACTCGCTTTAGCATCTGTATTGAGCAACACTGTTAACGCACGTTAAAGCGTATGAAAAAAAACCCGCATAAAGCGGGTTTTTTATTTTCAGCCGACATAAAAGCGCGAAGCCTACCTACTGACTTGTTTGTCAGTATCGTGAAATTGCCAAAGCACATTAATGATTTTACATTCGCCTGCTTGGGTTTGGTAAAGGTGCATGTAGTCAATCCAATCATCAACAGTCAGTTTCACTGAAGCTACTCGTTGGTCAATGTCGAGTATTTTGATATCAACCCTAGGATGCTCTGGGAACTTATCGCCTTTTTCGTTATAACTTGCTGCTAACTTCACCATAAAATCGTAGTCGGTTTCCATGATGAATTCTTTCCCTTCAGCATTGAGCCAGTAAGTTCTTTTCTTTAAGGCTTTGTCGAGTCCTCGCGCCATAAGATCAGCGTTTACTTGATGTTGAGATTCGATGTAATCAAGTACAGCTCGCTTTGCGTACTTTTAGGAGTCTCATCAGCAAGTGCATGCTGCATGTCAAAAAGGAATATTCCAAGGAACAGTGCCCAATTCCCGTAGCGCATAAAGCTGCATAATAACAAGTTCGAGTGGTTGTTTAACGTTACGCTCTTTTTAGTAGATGAAAACATAAGAATTCCTTGTCTTTTGCTCGGTATGGCTAATACCAATTGAAATAAATATTTAATTCAACTGGTATAAATCCATGTTTTAGGAAAATAAGCTGAAAAACAAGACATAAAAATAGATTAAATTGTTACCAATATTATCTAGAACGCGGTCAAATCGATGGTCCAGAAGAAAAGGGAAGAAGTAAAAAGGGGCTAAATTATAGCCCCTAAAATTACGTATGATTCACATGTTCTGCTAGTACGTGAGGTGAGTTGTTTTGCCCCAAAATACTTTATACGCAAAGATCGTATAGCCGATGATTACTGGCAATACGAATACAGCTCCCCAAAAGATAACGAGTAATGATTCTGGCGCACTAGCAGCCTCAAAAATCGTCAACTGCATGGGCACTATATACGGGTAAAAGCTATATCCT
Source organism: Thalassotalea sp. (assembly GCA_022448425.1). Taxonomy (GTDB): domain Bacteria; phylum Pseudomonadota; class Gammaproteobacteria; order Enterobacterales; family Alteromonadaceae; genus Thalassotalea_F. The sequence continues at coordinate 14,357 of JAKVCY010000077.1, forward strand.
AAACCTGCGAAGCACAGAATGAATATGACCACTGCCGCTAAAAACGGATACCAACAGCCAATGTCATTCTTGGTCGGTACTTGTTGCAAATACACGTGAACGGTCGCGAAAACAAAAAGAAATAATGCTGAAATTGGAATCAGTAAAATCACCTGTGGAAAAGATAGCCACTTTTCAGCGATTGTTGCATCTATCATTAGATTTGCAGCACATACAGCAGCAATACCTACAGCCATTAAAATGTTGGTAATAGTTGCCCATCTAGCAGCGCGTTTTTGCAGTTCACCTTCACTTTTCATGACTAGCCAGCATGCACCGATAAAACAGTAGCCAGCGGTAACACAGACAGCTGACAGTAGTGAAAAGCCAATCGCTAATGAAGACTCGTCAAAGCTTGTAACATAACGACCCAGCATATAGCCCTGGCTTAGTGTGGCGATAAGGGAGCCCATTTTAAACGCTAGATCCCACTTTCGTTTGTCTTTACTTGGCGCTTTGGTGCGAAAATCGAAAGAAACGCCACGCAAAATTAAGCCTGTCAGCATGATTGCAGTTGGCAGATACAATGCTTGCAAGACAATAGAATGGGCCTTTGGAAAGGCAATAAGCATGATACCTACCGCCAATACTAGCCAAGTTTCATTGGCATCCCAAAAAGGTCCAATGGAGTAAATCATTTGGTCGCGTTGTGCTTGATTGTCCTTTGGTAACAATACACCGACACCCAGGTCATACCCGTCGAGAATGGCGTAAATCAGAAATGATAAGCCCATTAAACCGATAAACACTGTGGGTAACCATTGATATTCGTTGCTCATACTAAGGCTCCTTTGTCAGTTGTTTTACCTTGGGCTAGAGATTGTGTTTGTCCTTGTGTGAGGGCGTTAGTGTCAATTGAATCATCAGCCAATGCTTCATTGCGCATATCTTCAATCGATGGGTTTTGCTCCTCGAGTTTAACGGCGCGATTAGCCATCACAAACAATGTGCGAATATAAGCAATCAATAAGAATGTATAGAGCAGTAAGTACATAGTTAAAGACATCGCGACATTATCAGCCGGTAACATCGTCGCTGCGTCATGTGTCTTGAGTACACCTGTCACTAAGTATGGTTGACGGCCAATTTCCGTAACATACCAACCTGCCAAGGTTGCAATCCAGCCTGAGAATGTCATGCCAACGAGCACTTTTAAGAACCAGTTAGGGTAGCGCTTTTTGTATAAGAACTGATAGCAACCTATGGCTGCGGTTAAAAGCATAAGTACGCCTATACCGATCATCACGCGGAAACTGAAAAATACAGGCGCAACTGGTGGGTGTTTACCCTCAAATTCATTAAGTCCTTTAATCTCGCCATCAAAAGTGTGAGTCAAAATAAGGCTAGCCATGTTGGGTACTTTCACTTCGAAGTGATTGGTACGAATTTCTTCATCGGGGATGGCAAACAACAGCAGCGGTACATTGGTTGACGTTTCCCATACGCCTTCCATCGCAGCGACTTTTGCAGGCTGGTGCTTAAACGTATTTAAACCGTGCAAATCACCTACAAAAATTTGAATTGGGATAAGTATCATAGCAAGTGCTGTAGAGGCGTGAAGCGCCTGCTTTACCGAGCGCTTATTGTCGCCCTTTAATAGGCGATAAGCTGAAATACCTGCAATCAAAAATGCTGCTGTTAGGCCAGATGCCAGTACCATGTGTGTTAGGCGGTATGGCATTGATGGGTTGAAGATAACTTCGGCCCAGCTTGTTACATGAGCTACACCGTCTCGCATTTCAAAGCCCGAAGGGGTTTGCATCCATGAATCTAAAGCTAAGATCCAAAATGCAGACATGCTAGTGCCGATTGCAACGAGAAGCGTGGCAAATGTGTGAACGCGGTTCGATACTTTATTCATACCAAACAGCATAATAGACAAGAATGAGGCTTCTAAGAAGAATGCCGTCATTACTTCATAGCCGAGCAATGGCCCCGCGATATTGCCAACAGTTTCCATGTAGCCAGGCCAATTTGTACCAAATTGAAAAGACATGGTAATGCCACTAACAACACCAATGGCGAAGGACAGCGCAAATATGCGAACCCAGAAGCGATAAACTCTTAACCAGCTTTCGTCCCCCGTTCGATTGAACTGAAATTTAAAAAATAGCAGTATCCAACAAAGCGCGATATTGATGGTGGGGAATAGAATATGAAAACTAATATTGGCAGCAAACTGAATGCGCGACAGCATAAAGCTTGTCTCACTGGCCAACTCGGCAAACGCTAACATGTGCACCTCCTGAGGTACGGATAAATCGGAAAAATTTCTAAATCTACATGGTTTAAATCTTGTTTTTGGGTAATGAAATGCATGCTAGTGGTTAATAAAAAAGTGCTTCATTACCGCCTTATCTTTACTCCTGAGTTGCGGTTCTCATTGTTGCTATGAGAAAGGTCGCAGTACTGTTATTACTTCTATTTCGACGACAACAGCTTGTCTTTTACATCGAGGATCTTGCTAATGCCTTCTCCTAACTTAAGCAAGGCAGAGAGCTTTTCAGATGACATTGACTGTAACTCGTTCGACCATAAGGTCACCATTTCCATTAAGTCGTGCATTTCTTTAACGCGCTTTTGTGTGTATTCATCTGCTTCATTACTGGCTTCACTAAGCAGTACATCACGCATCATAGAAAGTGTTGGGTCGAGTTCGCGTTTACGGCGTTCAACCACCAGTGTGCGAGCAATTTCCCATATATCGCTCGGTGCGGTGAAATACTCTTTTCTATCACCTTGAATATGCTGCAATTTAATTAAATTCCACGACTTTAGTTCTTTAAGCCCCATTGACACATTGGAACGAGATATTTGCAGAGCATCACTGATTTGATCTGCATTAAGTGGTTCTTCGGTGAGTACGATCAATGCGTACATTTGACCTAAGGTTCTATTTAATCCCCACTTCGAGCCCATTTCACCGAAGTGTAGAATCAGCGATTGGGTCATTTCAGTAATTTTCATTTTATGCTCTTTCTGAATTTTCAGTAATTTCTGAAAATTGTAAATGTTTCTTGATTTGAGTCAACATATTCTCGAAGAAAATGTGCTAAAAAGTTATTGCTGGGAATTTGTGTCGTGTTAACTCCCATTAATTGGTTGATTAAGGGATTGGGCAGAGTAGCGATATCTTTATAGGCTTCTATAGTTACTTCAATTAGAACGTCTTAAACTCAAGGGGAAGTGGATGTTTCTTACTCGGCTTGTTTACACCAGCAAAATTTCAGATGTTTTTGAAAGTAGCGATATTGAGAACATTTTAGTAACTGCGCGACGCGAAAACGAACGCAATAATATTACGGGGATGCTGTGCTTTAATCGCAAATATTTTCTGTAATGTCTTGAAGGCTCAAGAGAAGACGTTAACCAAACCTATCACCGTATTCTAAATGACCCTCGCCATATCAATGTCATTATTCTCGATTATAAAGAAGTGGTTTGTCGTGAGTTTGAAGGATGGAGTATGGGCTATGTTCCCGAATCGAGCCTTACCGCTCCAACTAATCTTAAATACTCTGGTACTAAGGTGTTTGACCCTTACGAAATGTCGGGTGAAAGTACGTACCAAATGATGCTGGCGCTTAGGCAGTCTATCCCTGTCGCATAAATAGCTGTGTAAATAGCCTCGAAAGATCAATAGACCCAAGTTACAATCAATTCATCTTAGTGACTTAGGCAGCCATATGCGCTTTATTAAATTAGTATTTTCAATTGTTTTGACGTTGTTCTTGTACGCTTGTAGTACGACATATCCTGATTTAGACAAGGATATTCGCTTAGTTGCAGAAACACGCTTGTTGGATGAGAAAGGTGTTATGTTGACGCAAGTATCCGGTTTAGCGCGCGTTGACGATTATATTTTTGTACTGGCACAAGATAGAGATACGCTCTACTTTACCCATGAGAAGGCATTAAGTAAGTCCTTTGAGAGTGGCGTAGCCGAGATAAGACTAATGCCACTTAAATTGAGCGCTTCAGAAGCATTGGCAAAGTTGCCACAAGCGAGCTGGGAAGCGATTACATTTGCTGCAATTCAAGGTGACAATACTAGCGCACAATTCGATGTTTATTTGTCCCATGAACATGACTTTGAAGGTGATCGTCATCAACTTTTTCAAGGGGTTCTAACTATCGATAATGAAAAACTATCGATGTCGCCGCTTTCTAGCTTTGGGACGGGTTTTGCATTTCTTGAACACAAATCTGTGCCGTTAAAACGCACTTTTAATTACGGTTATGAAGCAATCTCATGGCAAGCAGCTGAGCAACGATTAGTCGCTTTACCAGAATTAAAGTCTCAACCAATATACGGCGTTTCTCGAAAGGGCGACGTTACTATTTTAGCAGATGCACAGCACCCACTTCGTGCTTCAGACATGATGCCAGTAAGCGAAAGCTGCTTTCTTGTCACCTCAAACTGCTTTGCGTCTTCGGGGTTTACCGATGCGCTTTGTACTAGTGGTGAACAGCGACCAAAGCTGAGTATCGCGAGCATGCAGATTCAAGGTCAAAAAGTTGTGCTTGTTGAGGTATTTGATGTGACCCCAACACTGAGGCTCGTGGAAGCGACGTCTGAATCGATAGCACTTGCAACTGCTGAATCTAAACCTTTACCAAACCCACAGTTCAATATGGAAGGTATTACAGCATTTCAAAATGGCTTTCTTGTGGTAAATGACAATATTCCGCGAGGGAATGCTAAAACAATGCTGCGTTATATCGAATTGCCCAACTTAGATAAAGAAACTTGTCGCTTACAGTAGTAACGAAAATAACAGGAATGAAATAAAAAAGGAGCGTTTAGCTCCTTTTTTTGAATCTTAAGAAAAATCTGGCTGTTAAGCTTATGCCAGTGAATCTTGAAGTGGTGGAACAACTTGCTTCTTACGGCTCATGATGCCGTCAATCCACACTTTGCCATCAACAGAGGTTTTACCGTACGCTTTTTCTGTTAAGTCATCATTGTCACTTACAACTAGGACTTCAGAGCCTTCTTTCATAATGTCTGTTAAAACAAGTAATACACTGTGGTAATCGCCTTCAGCTTTGATCGTCGCGATGTCAGCTTGTAGTGCTTCTTTCATATCGTCAACTAAACTTAGGTCGATAAGCTCTAATTGGCCAATACCTACTTTGTTGCCGTGCATGTCGAAGTCTTTGTAGTCACGCTTTACTAAGTCACGGATAGGTGTACCTGCAACAGCAGACTTAACTTCAAACATTTCCATGCCTAATGCTTTGTAGTCTTCAATACCAGCAATCTCAGCAAGTGCTTCAACACATTTGATATCTGCAGTAGTACAAGTTGGTGACTTGAAAATTACTGTGTCAGATAAGATTGCACACATCATAGCGCCAGCGATGTCTTTTGGAATCTCAACACCGTGGAAATCGTACATCATTTTGATAATAGTGTTTGTACAACCAACTGGACGAATCCAACACTCAAGCGGAGTAGAAGTTGTGATGTCACCTAGTTTGTGGTGGTCGATAATACCTAAAACAGTCGTGTCATCGATATCGTCAGGACCTTGAATACGGTCTGAATGGTCAACTACGTAGATACCATCTGTATCTGCGAAGGTCATCTTTAATTCAGGTTGTTCGAAACCAAATTTATCTAAAATGAATAACGTTTCTGGTGAAAGTTCGCCTAAACGAGCTGGTTTTACGTCTTCACCCGTTTGTTTTTTTAGGTAAGAAAGCGCAATTGCTGAACAAATAGAGTCTGAATCTGGAACCTTATGTCCTACCGCGTAAGCTGGCATTGAGTTATCTCCAAGCGAAAAATAGTTAAAATCGTTAATTGGAGCGTATTCTAGCAGTTTTTAGTGGATAAGAAAAAGCCGCTAAAATGTGTGGGATTAGCGGCTTTCATACTGGTTAATTCTATATTGAAGAACGCTCTAGGTATCGAGGTGTTGTTTGATGAAATCCAACACTTTTTGATAGTGTTTAGCTCGGTCTTTATTGGAATATATGCCGTGACCAGCTGCTTCTAATTCGAAGTATTCGTAATCATGATTATGCTTCTCAAATGCTTTAATCAATGCTTCTGCGTGTTCTATTGGGGCGCGTCGGTCTTTTGCGCCGTGAATAAGCAATACAGGAGCCTTTAACTTATCAATGTGAAAAACTGGTGAGAACGCTTTAAGTTGAGACTCATCTTCACCCAGCACTGTTTTCAAGTACTTCACACCACTTGCTCTTCGCTGTACATCACCCTCGGTGAACATCATTGGTAGGCTATAAATACCAAACTCACCGACGCTGCACTTGAACATATCTGGTTCAATAATGGCACTTTGCAATGCTGAATAGCCGCCAAAACTGCCACCTAAAATACATAAATTATCTTTATTAGCAGTACCTTGTGCGATTAAATGCTTAACACCATCGATAATGTCGTATTGTACTTCTTCGCCCCAACGGCGATGACCTGCATGTTCAAAGTCAGTGCCATAGCCGCCAGAGCCACGGAAATTAACTTGAAGTACTGCGATCCCATTATTTGCTAGCATTTGTGCGGTAGGGTCAAATGACCACCAATCGCGTACTCCGTGTGGACCGCCGTGTGGCATAACAACTAAAGGCAGGTTCTTATCTTCTTTGTCCTGAGGTAGCGTAAGGTAACCGTGAATGGTTAAGCCATCTCTTGCGGTGAACTGAATTGGTTTGGCTTCTGCCATTTTATCTGGATCAATCCAGCTGCGGGCAGAAATTAGGTGGTCTAGCTTGCCGCGATTCTTGTCGTAAACATAGTACTCACCCGGTGTTCTGTCGTTCCCAGCCCAGATCACATTCACTTTACCGTCAAGTGTGCTACTGATTATACGCACTTGATAGCCCGGTAGCGCTTGCAGTAAGCCTTTTAACGATTTTGTCATTGGTGAGTTTTTATCAACAAACTCATAAGTTGGATACCCGGGCTCATATTCCACGGCGTAAAGACTTTTATCACCTTCATTTAGCCAAATATTACTTGGCGACACGGTTTTATCTTGGCTAATTAATTCATAGTTAGCAGTCGCTAGGTTAATCTTATAGAGCGCTTTGGTGCCATTGTCTTTGTTGGCGGTTGCGAAAACGTTTTCGTTTGTTTCATCAAACGCATACGGCGTAATGTTGTTAAGCTGACCGTCAAACTGATCGAGCTTACTCCAGTCACCGCTTTTAGTGTCACGGATGTATAAATCTTGCTCTATGTAATCTGTAGAAGATGCAGCAAATCGCACCTCACCTTCATTATCTGTGAGATAAGTCGCCATTCTTGCAGGGGCGCGGGTGACTTGCTTGCGCTTGCCATTGTAGACATTAACGCGAAAGACTTCGGTAAACGGTTCTTTAACGCTTGCCCATGGGTAGACACTAACCAATATATGCTTCTTGTCATGAAGTAGAGGATCTAACATGAAAGAGGTACCCATCAAGCCCTTTGTTTTCTTGATTCGAGTACCTGTGCTATCTGGAGATTTGTAGCTGATGATATTTTTAACTTTTGAACCGTCAGCATTGACTGCTAACATTTCGCCATAATACAAAGGCTCGTCCCGAATCCCGCTGATGTACTCTTTCATCACTACGACTCGGTCTTTGTTTACCCAGTAATAGTTACCTACTTGTGCTTTGCCATCGAAGTATACGGCATGAATAACGTTAAAAGTTTCACGGTCAAAAATGGCGAGTACGTTCTTGCCACCTTTGTCGGCAATCGCACTGACATAATCTCCTTCGGGAGATACTTTAACGGCAGAAAATTCATCGCGCTTACTAAAATACTCGACAGATAGAGGGTCGGCTAACACCGGTAGTGTTAGGAACAGGCTGAAGCAAATGCTCCACAAAAAGTGTTTCATCTTAATGTCCTTTTAAAAAGTGCACATCCGTGTCTTTTGGCGTTTTATATGGCTATATAACTACACAGATACTTAACTAGTTATATAACTGTTCAATCGGGCGTTGAGGTCTTCGCCATTAAAAAGCCAGCTTATATCGAGCTGGCTTTTTAATGTTAAGTCAATAGTTTGCGTTTTTCCAGTGATATAGAAAAGACAAACAATGAGTAGAATATTCGTAATAAGTTACTTGTAATATGTTAGGCAAGCTTTTACTTCGTTTTTAGAGCCCATTATAACTTCCACACGTTGGTGGATGTCAGTTGGCTCTATTTCCATAATGCGCTGTTCACTGGTAACGGCAAGACCACCTGCTTGTTCAATCAAAAAGCTCATTGGATTTGCTTCGTACATCAAACGCAGTTTGAATGGTTTTTCTGGATTCTTGTTATCGGCTGGGTACATAAAGATACCGCCGCGTGTTAGTACGCGGTGAATATCACCTACCATTGCAGCGATCCAACGCATATTGAAGTACTCACCACGAGGGCCCGCGTCACCTGCCACTAAGTCATTGATATAGTTCTGCATTGGTGCTTGCCAGAAACGCTGATTTGACATGTTAATGGCAAATTCTCGCGTATCTTGCGGTACTTGTACGTTGCGCTCTACTAGTAAGTAACCACCGTGAGTGCGGTCAAGTACATAGAAGTGTGTGCCTTTACCTGTAGTCATTACCAGCATTGTTGATGGACCATACAGCACATAACCTGCACAAACTTGTTTGTGGCCGGCTTGCTTAAACTGATCAGGATCGTCAGCAGCTAGTTCAGGAATAGCTTCGTGAATTGAGAAGATAGTACCGATAAGCGAGTTAATATCGATATTCGAGCTACCGTCTAGTGGGTCAAATGATACAAGGAACTTACCGTCTTCATCGCCTGGTACTGAGGTGTCTTCTTCTTCAGAAGAAATAGCCTTAACAAAGCCTGACTCTAAAACGATGTCTTTGAATAATTCGTTAGCAACGACATCTAGCTTCTTTTGCACTTCACCTTGAATGTTCTCGTCAAGTGTAGAGCCCATTAAGCCACTAAGTTGAGCTTGGCTAACACGGAATGAAATTTCTTTCGTGGCGGCAAGTATGGTTTTTATTAGAGAAATTAAATCTAGTGGAACATCATCATTGCGAAGTGCAGGGGCTAGTCGTTGCATTTTATTACCTGTTGCTCTTTACCTGTGGGTGGTTATAGTTAAGGCGCATTTATCAAGTATTTGATTCATTGCCATCAAATGTATATTTTATACGGTGTCATTTTTTCACCGAGTAATGCTGGTAATTACATTTTTTTGATCAAGTTAGATGAAAGTTTTCATCAAAAATTACTTGGCGATTATATCGCAAATTTGTGTCTGTTTTTAGTAAAAATAATAAGGAATTAGGATGAAATTTATTCGTCTATTGGCAGCAGCGTGTTTGTCAATTTCGCTAGTTCCCGCTGTATGGGCTGATTTGGCAAGTTTTGCCAAAGATAAGCAACATCAGCAGGGATACTTTTCTTACTACCACGATGCCAAAACTGGCAAGGTGTATTTAGAAATTGATAAGTTTGAACAGCCGTTTCTATTCCAAAGCAGTATGGCGCATGGCATTGGCTCCAACGATATTGGTTTGGACCGCGGTCAACTAGGTGATACGCGCTTGGTTCAATTCGAGCGTGTTGGCGATAAGGTATTTTTACGCCAATTGAATACCTATTACCGTGCTAACAGTGCTAATGAGCTAGAGCGTCAAGCGATTGATGAAGCGTTTGCCAGTTCAATTATTTGGGGGTTTAAAGTTGCCGAAAGCGAAGAGGGTAAAAACGGTGGTAAAGTTGTTGTCGATTACATGCCGTTTCTACTTTCAGATATCCACGGTGTCGGCGAAACATTAAAACAGCGCAAGCAAGGTAACTTCAAAATTGATGCGAGCCGCAGTGGCTTGTATGAGAAGCGTACAAAAGCGTTTCCTAAAAACACAGAATTTGAAGCGACTATTACGTTCAAAGGCAGTGGTGCTGGTAGTTACTTAAAGTCAGTAACACCTGATAACAGTGCAGTGACGGTGAACTTTCATCACTCATTGATTGAATTGCCAGACAACAACTATCAAACGCGCGAATTCCATCCTTACAGTGGTTACTGGGCGATTAGTCATGCCGATTACGCAACTGCTATTGATGAGTCTCTAGTTAAGCGTGTAATTCCACGCCATCGCCTAGTGAAGAGAGACCCTGATGCTCTTGTTTCTGAAGCGGTTGAACCGATTGTTTACTATTTAGATGCAGGTGTTCCAGAACCTGTTAAAAGTGCGTTATTAGATGGCGCGCGCTGGTGGAACCAAGCCTTTGAAGCAATCGGCTACAAAGATGCCTACCAAGTAAAAATGTTACCAGCAGATGCAGACCCTATGGACGTGCGTTACAACGTAATCCAATGGGTGCACAGAGCGACTCGCGGTTGGTCATATGGCGCATCAGTGATTGACCCACGTACAGGTGAAATTATTAAGGGCCATGTAACATTGGGTTCGTTACGTGTTCGCCAAGATTATCTGATTGCATTGGGGTTAACGTCGCCATTTGCTGATGGCAATACTGATACAACAAAACAACAAGAAATGGCATTAGCACGCATTCGTCAGTTATCAGCTCACGAAGTTGGTCATACGCTAGGTATTGCTCATAACTTTTCGGCAAGTGTTAACAATCGCGCGTCGGTAATGGATTATCCGCATCCGCTAGTGACGCTAGATGAAAACGGTAATATTGATTTATCTGAAGCTTACGATACGGGTATTGGCGCATGGGACAAATTTGTTGTTGCCTATGGCTACAGTGATATCGCACCTGAACTTGAGGCAGACAAGTTAGCGAGTTTGGTATCGCAAGCGCAAGCTGATGGCTTGCAGTATATGTCGGATCCGGACGCACGACCAGCTTCGGGTGGTCATCTAACAGGTCACCTTTGGGATAACGGTGAAAACGCTGCCGATGAATTATTGCGTGTACTAAAAGTACGTGAGAAGGCGCTAAGCGATTTTGGTATCAATACCATACCAGAAGGCACGCCACTGTCTGAAATTGAACAGGCACTTGTGCCAATTTTCAACTTCCATCGTTACCAAGTTGAAGCGGCTGCCAAACTTGTTGCTGGCGTAGACTATAGCTATGAGTTGAAGACACAAGAAACTGCTTCTGGCGTTTCGGCGGTAGAAGGCGATATGCAATTTAAAGCCATTGAAGCACTAATAAGTACGCTGTCGCCAGAGGTGCTAACGCTTAGTGATGAACTAATTGGCTTAATTCCGCCGAAAGCTTATGGCTACTATCGTGATCGCGAGAGCTTTAAGGCGAATACGGGCTTAACTTTCGATCCAGTAAGTGCGGCTGAAGCAGCAGCTAAACATACAGTTTCACTATTGATTAACCAACAACGTTTAGCGCGTCTTGCCCAACAGTCTGTGATGGGGAAGGACATTCCTTCAGTAGAAAAGCTGTTCGATATGTTGCTAGACGGCACGGTACAAGCGCCAAGCCAGAAGGGCCTTGCATTGTTGGTGCAGCAACGTGTAAACCAGCAAGTTGTTGAACACTTACTTGCACTGTGGCATTCAGCGACACTTGTTACTGAAGTACGTGCTGACTTGTATGTGACGTTAAAAGACTTAGAAGAGTGGTTATCTGAAAATGAAAAATCACGTAAGCATCAAGGCATGCGAGCACAGTTTATGCTGCTAGGTGAGCAAATAGAGTTTAGCTTAGAGCAAGGTAAATTAGTGACGCCAGCATCTAGCATTAAATTGCCACCAGGTTCACCTATTGGTGACGGCCACTATCACTAGTCCCTAACACCAAGCCAAATATTCATATTGCATAAATAATTTGGCTTAACTAAAAGCGCCTCGCTGACCGAGCTTTCTGCTGGTCATGCGAGGCCGCTTTTGTATTGCAAGAAATCTTATTTCACAAGTGCTTATATACCTATTATTTACACCTACAGTTAATTCCCCATGTGAACCATTTACACCAATTTAATTAATGGCCTCCAAGGGCTTGTTGGTATTTCTCTAATTTCTCTCGGTGTTTACGCTGCCAGAATTCAACTAACTCTCCTGAAAGTTCAACTGCCTTTTGTTGGCTTTCAACGGCTTTTTCTGGTTGGTCTAACTTAGCGTAAGCGGCGGCCAATGCATCAAACGCAAAGGCTGACTCTGGATAAGTTTCAGTTGCCTTAGTGAGTACTGCGATAGCTTTATTTGGCTTTGACTCCAGTAATGATTTACCTAGCTTTTTAAGCGAAGGTTGTGCAGAAACGGTAAACCCGTACTTTTCATCAGACAGATATTGGTAGTGATTTAAAATGGCGTCTGCACCTTGCATCGAAATGGCTGAATCAGGGGCTAACGTCTCATGAACATTGTGAAAAATTTCTTCGATAGCATAAGCAGTCGATAGCACAGGTTGGCTCATGTAGTACGTGCCATCGAAGCGCTTGATGGTCAACTGTAAGTTCTCAGGAGCAAGTTCAGTGGCTAGATTAGATAGCTCCGCAAAGCTCTCTAATTGCGCTTATTCGTAACTGCTGTCACTCGTCGATAGCATTAAATAAGTGGGCTTCTTTGGTAGCTTTGCAAGTTGCGCTTTAACTTTTTCAAGTGGCTTTAGTGGATGATTAGCGAGCACAGGGCTCGCTAAAATATATGCGTTAAACAGCGATGGTTTATCGAGCAAAATACCAAGGCCAGTTGTAGCATTACCGGTAAAACCGCTATAAATGCGGAACCCGTTTAATCGATATTTCTCAGATAATGAAGCGATTAACTCGTCTTCGAGGAAACTCAAGAACTGCTGGTTTTTCCCTTCGATGTAATCCATGTATAAGCGATGAAATGCTTCGTCATACCTAGCAGGAGCGACGACGATAGTTTCCAACCAAGGCCATCCGCCATTGTGACTTGTCCAGTCATGCATGCCTGCCAATACGGGCTGCATTCTCGGGTGTACATTAAACATCAATACATAGGTTTTGTTAGGTTTTGACTGATAGCTAGCAGGTAATGTGACGTTAAATGGAATGTCTTTTTCATGAAATTTTGTATTCACCACCAGAGGTTCAATAGGGTTGAGTGATGTTATGTCGGTAGCTTTTACAGCGGAGCTAAGCATTGATAGCAAAGCGCAAAGTATTATCAGTAGTACCTTCATTATGCTTCCTTGTTGTTATTCTTGTTATTTTTTTGTAGTGCTCATACTCATATTCAAACTTGGTGCTTTATCACGTTCAGTTGTTAGGAGTTATGATTGTACGATTTTTATCGTAGTTTAATGTTGCAACACAAAAAATAAGGAAAAGGTACAAAAAATACCCAGCTAGAAAGGAGCTTAATCATTCCTATTTGTTTGCAATGTGACTTTTACAGGTCAAAGCCGCGCGGTTATCGGGAGAGAAAATAGGCATGGCGGGAAGGAATGCCACGCCTTTGGCAAAAACACTGTCTCTTAGTCGCGTGTGTTGCCGAAACTTAAAGTGAAGTAGATATTGAGTGGACGTCAAGCTGAACCTTCAGTGTTCATTTAACGCCGTTTATTGCGCGGCTTCTTTCAGCCCACAGGACTCATTAGCTACTCTCTTTTCTCCATTACTCTCTTGCTTTTGAGGCTCAGAAAGTAAGACAAAGTTCCCGAGCATAATGGCTACAAAGCCAACTACGGTGTAGCTATGCCATTCGAATCCTTCGAACATAGTAGAGATGGCCACCGCTACTGCTGGGAAAAGAATATTGGCGTATGAAGTTTTGTGTGGACCAATTTTTGTCATTAAAGATAAATAACACCCAAATGCGATAACAGAACCAAAGATAGACAAAAACAGTAGCGAACTGACATACGGTAACGTCCAAGCGAAGGTAAAGCTTTTTCCTTGAACGAGTGCAACTACGGTCATGAAAATTGCACCATAAAGCATGCCCCATGCGTTAGACTGAACGACCGGCATGGTATTTTTTTGGTTGCGAATCGAAATCATGTTGCCTGTAGATGCTGACATAGTACCGATAAGGCACAGGGCTAAACCATAAATTGTAGTGTCAGTTAGGCTTAAGCTGTTCACCTCTGGCCAGAATAAGATCACGATGCCGACAAGCCCCATTGCTCCGCCAATTAATACCTGCATAGAGATCGGTGTTTTGTACCAAATACGTGCGTTAATAATATTGAAAAACAACAGCGTCGAGAACGCGATACATGCTAAGGCAGAGTTAATGTTTTGCTGTGCATGGTACAACATAAAGTAGTTGAAACCGAACAGGCTCATGCCAAAGCACGCCAGCCAAATATGCTGAGAGCGGCTCATGTTCAAAGGCAGTTTACGAAACCAACAATAGACAAATAATACAATCGCCGCGAGGCCAAATCGGTACGCAATAGATGCTTCTGGTGCAACATCACCAAGCTGAAAATTAATTGCAATCCAAGTGCTGCCCCAAATTAACACGGTAATTAGGTATAAAGCGGTATTATTCATTTGCTGTTCCTAAATTCATTGCTTTGAGCATAGTCGAAAAAACGATAACGAATGGACAGTTTACGCTGACTTTGTTTTAATAACATATACAAATAAATGAAAATGTAACCTATACAGTTTATGAAGCTCCTTAGTCGCGAATCAGGTGATTTTCTCTATCAACAGATTATTGATTTTATAGACGCTCAGCAGGCGCAAGGCTTATTGCGAGCGGGTGATAAGTTGCCCAGCCTTCGAAAACTGAGCAAGCAATTAGAGATTAGTGTGCCAACTGTTAAGCAAGCATATCTTGAGCTAGAACGCCAAGGGCGCGTTTCGGCAAGGCCGCAGTCAGGCTATTATTTGCAGCCTTCGTTGGTGAATAACCTACAACCTCGACCGAATAAGTGGGCGGGTAGTCAGCCGGTTGAAGTAAATTGTCGGAGTTTGATTGAGCAAGTTCATGATGCGCTTCATTTACCGGATACGGTAGCGCTGGGAATTTCTAATCCTGTTAATACCAATCCGCCTGACAAAGCACTGGCGCGCTTGATGCGTTCAGTCATTAGTAAAGTCGCAGAAAAAGCGGTGAGCTATGGCCCTGTGATGGGTGATCCTAAACTTCGAATGCAGCTGGCTTACCGTTATCAAGAACAGGGCATTGTTTGTGATTATAACGACATGGTGATCACCAATGGCGCGCAAGAAGCGCTGTCTATCGCATTACGATGTGTGGCAGAGCGAGGAGATGTCATTGCGATTGAGTCACCGTGCTTTTTTGGTGAAATAGAGCTTATCGAAAGTCTAGGTATGCGTGCATTGGAAGTGTATACCTGTACAGAAGAAGGCGTTGGAATAGCAGCTCTCGCGGAAACATTGGAGCAACATAATGTAAAAGCGTGTTTATTTTCATCAGCAATTAACAATCCTCTTGGATCATTGATGCCAAATGAACAACGGCAAGCTCTGGTCGCATTGTTAGAACGCTACGATGTGCCATTGATTGAAGATGATGTGTATGGCGACTTGTATTTTCATGGCCAGCGTCCAAAACCTGCACAGCTATACTCCGAGAAAGGACTAGTATTAACCTGTTCGTCTTTTTCGAAAACCGCAGCGCCGGGGTATCGCATTGGCTGGCTGCTTCCTGGTAAATTTGAAGAGAAAGCCAAGCGTATTAAACGTGCTCAGTCTTGTTCAACGCCGATGCTGCAGCAGTGGACATTAACCGAATATCTGATGAGCGGCGAGTACGATCGCCACGTCAGTGCATTGCGCAAAAAGCTTGTTTACAACTGTGAGCGTATGCGTGCCTTAGTTGCAGAACATTTTCCTGACGATGTTTGCATCTCTAAGCCACAGGGTGGAAGCGTGCTTTGGGTTAGGTGTCTGAAACACGTAGATACCAGCGACTTTTTTAACGAGGCTATTGCTAAAGGCGTGAGCTTCGCGCCGGGCAGCGTGTTTTCTCCTAGTGGGAAATACCAAAACTATATGCGTATCAGTTTTGGTGTGCAGTGGGATGGACAGGTGGAACAAGCTGTTAAAACGTTGGGACAACTCGTAGAACAATATCACCGGAAGAATGAATCTTAAATGACACAATCTCAAGCGCCAGTATCGCTTAAGTTACTACTACCATTACTTGCATCAATTATGGCAGTATCGCCATTTGCGATTGATCTCTACTTGCCTGCAATGCCGGAGATTGCCCAGTATCTCAGCACTGAAATGCCTGCTGTCCAAAACTCGTTAAGTATTTACCTAGTGGGCTATGCCGTTGGTTTGTTGATGTTTGGCCCGTTGGCTGACAAATATCCGCGCCGGTATCTAGTGCTTTTCGGGCTCATTGGCTTTTGTATTTTCACACTAGCTTTGTTACTCGCGCAGAATATTGAACAGTTTATCACAATTCGTTTTCTGCAAGCCATGGTGAGCAGTGCTGCCACAGTTGTCGTGTTTGGAACGATTAGGGAATATTATGGGAAAAACACTGCTAAAGGGCTTTCTTATGTCAGTATGATCATGATGCTCGCACCGATGATAGCACCTAGTATCGGTAGCTTCTTTCTGTTCATTCATAGCTGGCAGGCAATTTTCGTGGCACTTACTGTCTATGCCTTAATTGTATTAATACTCGTCGCCTTCTATTTACCTAATGCCAATGCGAAAGGCAAGCTTGAACAGCAAGGGGATCAGGGTTCAGTAGTGAGTGAGAGTGCTAAGCCGCCGACATTTCTAAAGCGATATAAAATTGTGCTGTCCCATACTGGGGCGAGAATGGATCTTATTAGTTCTATGATGGTATCTCTGGCCTTTTTTGCCTATATCACCGCGGTTCCTTTTATCTATATGACGGTATTTGGTGTCAACGAATACTGGTTCAGTATTTTATTTGCGTTAACAGTGATGGCGCTAATGATTGCTCATTTTACCAACTCTCGGATGGTGGTGAGGAAAGGTTCCCGTCAGATGCAACGTTATGGCCTAACAGTCGCCGTTATCTCAAGTGTGGGCTTAGTTACTGTGAATCTGATGTCACTTCCATTGGCGTTTACCATTACCTTTGTTCTGCCACTTATGGGGAGCATTTCGATGATCGCTGTGAATACCGATGCCATGGTGTTACAAGAGTTCGCAGAGCAATCTGGCACGGCGACCGCCGTTATTGGCGTATTAAGATTTGGTATTGGCGGCTTAGCAGGCCCTATTTTAGCGATATTTTACGATGGTACAGCCATACCGTTTAGCCTATTGATGGCATCGTCAATTATGGTTGTGTTAGTGTGTCAATTAATACGATATAACACTCAGGAACGAGTGCTCAATAAGGAATTGTGATGAAAAAAGTAGCGATTATTTTAAGTGGCAGTGGTGTATTTGATGGCAGTGAAATCCATGAAGCGGTACTGACTTTACTTGCTGTTTCTCAACAGGGGGCACGCTATCAGTGCTTCGCACCTAATGTAAATCAGATGCACGTTGTTAACCACTTAACGGGCGAAGTAGCTGAAACGGAGACTCGTAATGTATTGGTTGAGGCAGCGCGTATTGCTCGTGGTGAAATTGCTGATGTTACGGTATTGAATCACGAAGATTTTGATGCGTTGATATTACCTGGCGGCTTTGGCGCGGCTAAGAATTTGTGTGACTTTGCAGTTAAAGGCGGTGAAGCGGCAATGAATTCGGATGTGCTTGCCGCGTGTCAGCAGTTTGCAAAAGCTTCTAAGCCAGCAGGTTATATGTGCATTGCACCTGCGATGATTCCGTTGGTTTATGGTCAAGGTGCTTTAGCAACAATTGGTACAGATGCTGATACCGCCGCTGGTGTTGTTGCACTGGGTGCAGAACATGTTGACTGTGCGGTTGACGAGATAGTTGTTGATGAGCGCAACAAAGTAGTAAGCACACCAGCATACATGCTAGCAGAGAATATTTCACAAGCTGCTGAAGGTATCAGCAAACTCGTATCTAAAGTGTTATCAATGAGTTAGCCTGTAGACCTCGAACGAAAAAATCAACGAAGCAAAACTGAGAGGGAATTAGGGTGTGGAAGAAAGTTTTACTTGGAGTTAGCGTTTATACTTTTTCTCTTGGTTTGTTTCATTTCTGTCGGCGCTACAGGGGGAGTAAACTATTTTGCTAACAGGTACCTTGTTGACTATACCTCGATAACCGTAGCGACTCAATCAACTTCTCCTGAGCTTGAAGTTGAACCTGAACTTGAACTCGAACTTGACCCCGAACCTGAACCAGCTGAAGTGCTCTCTAACGAAATTCCCTTGAGTTTAGTGTTCAACACAGGTGAATTTCATCTCAATCCATTTAACTTGACGATTACTTTGACTGACTCGGCACTGAGCTTTCAGGGGGAAGTTATTGCCTCAATTAGCGAACTTGTGCTCGATATTGATGGTTTCGCACTATTTAGCCGAGAACTCTCAGTAGAACAGAACGATTCGCACTGACGGACATCACTTTATCTCAAGTAGATAAATTGAAATCTATTGAACAAGCTGAAGGCAATAAAGTTGAAGCTTTGGCGACACTTAGAACCTTGATTGCTGCAAACGGAAAATATGACAAAAATTCCGAAATTAACAAACTGGACATCCAATCTCTAACGTTGGATTCAGAGGCTATGGATTTGTATAGCAGTGCCGATTATGGCATTGAAAATATTGTAGAGCTGGGCGGTGCGAATAGTGAAAGCTCAAGTGAAGAGCGTCAGGAAGGACATGTGTCAGAATTAAAAGGCGCTAACGATGTTGAGCTAAGTGATACACAACCATTTGATTTTGAGCTAAGTGAAATTAATGTCATCGGTGAGCCTGTCATCGTTTATTTTGATACTGCGCCGAGCCAGCCCGT
The DNA here is from genome assembly GCA_022448425.1 of Thalassotalea sp. Classification (GTDB taxonomy): domain Bacteria; phylum Pseudomonadota; class Gammaproteobacteria; order Enterobacterales; family Alteromonadaceae; genus Thalassotalea_F. The sequence goes on from JAKVCY010000077.1 coordinate 33,151, forward strand.
GATTCATTACATTAAAATCGCACAAGGGCAGCTAACGGGGATTAGCTCGGCTGATGAGTTAGCTAATTTAAATGTGGCGTTAGCATCGGGTAGCCGAGGTAAAATTGGCTTAGAAGGGCAGTTTTTAACCAAAGCACCAAAACAAAAATTGTCGTTAGGGGTCAAAATGGAAAGTATAGACCTGACACCTTATTCACCTTATGTGAGAGACAGCATCAACTACGATATCAAACAGGGATTATTATTCACTGATATTGATATGAAAGTGACTAATGATATGGTTGATGGGATCGTAAAAACCAATATTAAGGCAATTGATATTGAGCGACCTAAACTAGATAAAAATGAAAAGGATAAGGCTAGCGGTGGTAACTAATCGTCTGCTGGTAGCGGGTTGATTTCATTAGATCTTGCATTAAATCAATTGACTGATAGACAAGGTAATTTGTCTGTCGACATTCCGTTGAAAGGTTCAATTCACGATCCAAGCTTTGGTATTGATGGCTTCATTTCTATTTTAACTAACCCCAATCCCGTTTAAGAAATTGAACTAAATGCCTGTTCCTAGATCTGATCTTTCGACCAAGAACGATTCAATCTAACAAGGAACAGGCATGAAGAATCTAGTTGAATTATTTTGTGATGTCGATGACTTTTGCAAAG
>JAKVCY010000078.1 GCA_022448425.1 Thalassotalea sp.
AGCGGCATTTGCAGGGGAAAAGGTAGATAAGACCATCGATACATCGGCTTCGCCGAAAGTAGACATCGAGCACATTAACGGAAAAGCGGATATTCGAGTTTGGGATAAGTCCCAGGTTCGTGTCACCGGTGAACTGGGCGACCAAACTGAAGAGTTCATCTTTGAAAGACGTGGAGATGTTGTGGTTATACACATTGAAGTCGAGCGCCACTCAAAGAGCTGGTTCAACAAAGGGAAAGATGGCGACGACCTTGTTATCTACATACCTAAAGCAAGCGACCTGCATTACACCGCGGTCAATGCAGACCTTATTGCGGAAGGTATTACAAAAGCAGTAGATGTTGAAGTTGTGAATGGCGACGTCACACTTAAAAATATTGGTGAGCGTGTTGAGGTCGAGTCGGTGAATGGAGATATCGTGCTTGAGAACGTAAGAGGCCGATTAGAGGCGGAAACGGTAAACGGCGAAATCGAAGCGACACACTCAGGAAACACGCCAGTAAGTTTTGCGTCAGTAAATGGCAAGCTCGACATTACTTCCGATAGCCCAGACGTATCAGTAGAAACCGTCAACGGTCGAATTGATGTAGCCCTTCAAGCGGTTGATGTTTTGCAGATTAATACAGTTAATGGGCGTACTTTCGCGAGTTTAGGCCTTAACAAGAACGGCAGTGTAAAAGCTAACTCTGTGGGCGGCGCGATGGAATTTGTCTTTCAAGATGGGGTATCGGCACAATTTGATATTGAAACGCACGCTGGCGGCAATATTGTGAATAATATCAGCGATGAAAAGTCGCAAAAGCCGAAGTATGGCCCAGGTAGCTGGCTACGCTTTATCCACAACGGTGGGGCTGCAAATGTAGATATCTCTACGGTGCACGGCCGAATCGAAATAGACCAAAAGTGAATAAGCTATAGGCAAGGCAATTGAAACTTTAGGTTGAAAAAAAGAGTTTAGTCCACATTTATTAATCAGACATGTGGTGAGTATTGAAAAGCTGCGAGTTACCGCAGCCTTTTTTGTTTGGACGCTAAAAATGTGTGATTGAGCGCTTAAAAGTAACAAAACTACATTTTAATCGCTCTTAGGTACACGGTAGGAATACTGCCCGCAACGCCTAAGAAAATTGCGCAGTTAATTGTTGTATGCATGGAGGTCAAATTGAGTATTGTTGGACACGTCAAAAGGTTTTGGCGGTTTCATAGCCTAATTATTGGTGCGTTTGGGATTTGCGCGTTTACCTTAGGTTGTGCTGTTCAAGAGCCCGCTTTCTACGAGGGTACTTGGGTTGTAACTAAGGCCTATAATCCGGGTATTTCCGCCCACTCTGTTTCAGAATCAGAAAAGTTCTTAGGTCGCTCTGTAACGTATGCTTCAGACACGGCTAAACTAGATCAGACGCTTTGTGAATTGCCGGTCTATTCAACAAAAAATATCAGCAACCAAGATTTTTACGCTGCTTTTAAAGCATCGCCGTCTTCTCTTGGCTTTAGTGACGACAAGATTACTGAAGTGAATTTGTCTTGCTCAGAAGGCACGGACGTCTTAGGTTCTACCCTAATCTTTCAGGAAAACGGTAATACCTATACCTTGGTCGATGGTACGTTTTTAAAGCTGGAGAAAACGCTTTAAACGATGTCGCCTTTTTGCGCTTTCACAACAAAAGTCCTACTTCCTTTGTTGAGAGATGAGCGTTAAAAGCGCATAATATCCAACTGACTTTTGTGCATTGGAATAGGTTTCACTCGTGGCGTCTGCGTCTAAAAACGATAAAAATGTTGAGAAATTGAAGGTTCCACCTCATAGCATTGAGGCTGAGCAATCTGTTTTAGGCAGCATGCTTATCGACCCCGAAAGCTGGGATAAGGTCGCGGAACTCGTCACCGATAATGATTTCTATAATCGCTCACACCAAATAATCTTTCGCGCTATCACTCGACTACTAAACAGTAGCCAGCCAATCGACCTTATTACGGTATCAGAAGAGCTGGAAAAGCATGATGAACTGGAAGATGCAGGTGGATTTGCCTACTTAGGTGAACTTGCCAAAAATACCCCAAGTTCCGCGAACGTTGTGTCTTATGCGCAAATTATCAGCGAGCGAGCCATTACACGCGAACTTATCGGCGTAGCGCATGAAATCGCTGAAGTAGGGTACAACCCTGAAGGCCGAGACAGTGCAGACATTCTTGATCTGGCAGAAAGTAAAGTATTCGAAATCGCCGAGCGAAGAACTGGTGAAAACGAAGGTCCTCGCGATGTTGAGTCAATTCTAGGCAAGACTATCGACCGTCTAGAAGAATTGGTGAAAACCAATAAAGAGGTGACCGGTGTTACAACGGGCTTCACCGATTTAGACAAGATGACCAGTGGTATGCAGCCTTCTGACCTTATCATTGTTGCGGCTCGTCCATCGATGGGTAAAACGACCTTTGCCATGAACTTGATTGAAAACGCAATGATGGCAGAAGACAAACCTGTGCTCGTTTTTAGTCTTGAGATGCCTTCAGAACAAATCATGATGCGTATGCTGGCATCATTAAGCCGCGTTGATCAAACCAAAATTCGTACCGCACAGCTCGACGATGAAGACTGGGCGCGAATATCCAACACCATGGCTATGCTTAAAGACAAAGACAGCTTGTTTGTTGATGATTCATCAGGTTTGACGCCAATGGACGTGCGAAGCCGGGCACGTAAACTCGCTCGCGAACGTGGCGGCATCAGCCTTATCATGGTCGATTACCTCCAGCTGATGCGTGTACCTTCTCTTAGCGACAACCGAACTTTGGAAATTGCTGAAATCTCACGGTCACTGAAAGCGCTGGCCAAGGAACTTGAAGTACCTGTAGTTGCTCTTTCTCAGCTTAACCGTACGCTGGAACAACGTGCTGACAAGCGTCCAGTAAACTCCGACCTTCGTGAGTCTGGCTCAATCGAGCAGGACGCCGACCTTATCATGTTCATTTATCGTGATGAGGTTTATCACGAAAACAGTGAGTATAAGGGCATTGCAGAGATTATTATTGGTAAGCAGCGTAATGGTCCAATAGGTACCTGTCGACTAACCTTCCAAGGCCAGTTTTCACGATTTGATAACTACGCAGGTCCAGCCATTGCAGACGAGTACTAAAGCCAATATTTACCGGCTCTGTATTCCTTCTCCTACACATATTGTATACCGTTCCTGCACTCCCACGCTTTGTTAGGAAACTTGCCAGCACCTTCTGAATGGGTAATGAACTATGCGGGTCGGTATTAATTATATTTTAGTAGCGCAAGCTTTTAGAGAAAGGTCTTCAAGCGCTAAACGCAAACAAAAAAGGCGCCTTTCGGCTAATGCCAGTCAGTTAAGCTGACTGGCATTTTTCTTTTTAGCGGGGTACTTACTCGGTTTGGGTTTAACACATCGTGGATATAACCTATCTTCTCGCCGTGGCGGGAGCACATAGTAAGTCAGTTGATTAATAAGATTTTCATACAACACGGGCAGCTTCCCAGGGCTTGTAAGCCCTGTTGTTAGAAGGAATGCAATCACTGCGCTAGAACATCCGCTGAAGCTTAGTTGATTAGGCCAGATACCTTTGCGTGAAGCGGCTTCAGTCATTGCTACTCGTATTAGATTATAGGCCAGCAGTAATCCCCATAATTCTTGTTCAACCATGTCAGGCCGTTTACTTCGAAGCGTGTATTCACTGTTCAATAATGTCTGCTTCATTTCACGATACCCTAACTCTATCTCCCATCGATGACTGTATAAGTCTACAATC
>JAKVCY010000079.1 GCA_022448425.1 Thalassotalea sp.
GCAAAAGTCATCGACATCACAAAATAATTCAACTAGATTCTTCATGCCTGTTCCTTGTTAGATTGAATCGTTCTTGGTCGAAAGCTCCGATCTAGGAACAGGCATTTAGTTCAATTTCTTAAACGGGATTGGGGTTAAGTAACAGTGTTAAAGCAATAATAATAAAGGGCGCTAAGCGCCCTTTATTATATCTAGAAGATAACTATCGATATACGATAAGTCTACTGTCCACTGATACGCGTAATATCAGCACCTAATGCTTGCAGTTTACCTTCGATATGTTGATAACCACGATCTATGTGATAAATGCGGTCAACTTGTGTCTCACTTGACGCAACAAGGCCAGCAATAACAAGGCTAGCTGACGCGCGTAAATCGGTTGCCATAACTTGCGCACCATTTAACACATCAACGCCGTTAGTCATCGCTGTGTTGCCCTCTAGTGCAATATCAGCACCCATACGTTGAAGTTCAGGCACATGCATGAAACGGTTTTCAAAAATGGTTTCTGTAACATGTGCACTGCCTTCTGCCAACACATTTAGCGTTACGAATTGTGCTTGCATGTCAGTAGGAAAAGCCGGGTGCGGAGCGGTTTTGATATTAACGGCTTTCGCACGTTGCTTCATTTCAAGCTCAATCCAGTCATCACCTGTTGTGATTGTTGCACCTGCTTCCTGTAACTTAGCTAGCACAGCTTCTAGTGCTTTAGGATCTGTGTTCAAACACTTAATGTGGCCTTGTGTTACCGCAGCAGCCACCAAGAATGTACCTGTTTCAATGCGGTCTGCCATCACACTGTAAGATGCAGCGTGAAGCTTTTCAACACCTTCAATCGTTAATACATCCGTACCAGCACCAGATACTTTGGCACCCATTGCATTCAAACAATTAGCTAAATCAACAATTTCTGGTTCACGCGCAGCGTTTTCGATAGTTGTTGTACCGTCAGCTAAAGCCGCCGCCATCATCAAGTTTTCTGTACCAGTTACACTAACAGTATCCATAAAGATATGGGCACCATCTAAACGACCTGCTTTTTTAGCAACGATGTAGCCGTTTTCAACTTCAATATCAGCACCCATTTGCTTGAGGCCCTGAATATGTAAGTCAACCGGACGAGCGCCAATTGCACAGCCCCCAGGAAGCGATACTTCAGCATGACCAAATTTCGCCAATAATGGACCTAGAACTAAGATAGATGCGCGCATCGTTTTTACAAGTTCGTATGATGCTCTGTGTTGGTCGATAGAGCCGGCGTTAATCAACAATGTGTTGTCGTCTTGCCATTCGACCTTAGCACCTAACTGGTTAAGCAATTTGATGGTGGTATTAATGTCGTTTAAACGAGGCACATTGTGAATTACCGTATCTTCGTCAGAAAGAATAGCCGACATCAAGATGGGTAAGGCAGCGTTTTTAGCTCCAGAGATAACTACGTCTCCACGAAGCGTATTGCCACCATTAATTTTAAAAGAATCCAAAGTACTACTTCTTATATTCGGTTATAGCGGAAGGTTGAACATTTTGTCACGTTGCCATTGGTCAGGCGTGAATGTTTTGATTGTAACCGCATGAATACGACCATCACTGATCGCAGGAGATAACGGGCTGTAAATCGCCTGTTGCTTTTTAACGCGACTTAACTCACCAAAGATTTCAGCAACCGCAATCACTTTGCATTGAGAGCCGTCAAAGGCTACATGTAATTCGTCTAACTCAATAGCATCTTTAATTAATTGTTCGATTTCTGAAATTTCCAACGGACGTTCTCCAAATGAATGTTAGTCAGCAGTCGGCAGAAATTGGCTGACCGCGCTTAGTTGCGCTAATTTTAATAAATCTGAGGGGAGATGTGCAAATGTTAACTGACACTTGTGTGCAGTTGCTTGTTCAACAAGGTAAAGTAACCATGCAAGACCTGCCGTATCGGCTTCTGTAACATCCGATAAATCAACCAAGGTGTTTTGCGTTTTCGTTATTTTACGCTCATTTGCTTTGGAAATTTTTTCTACGGAATGACGATTCAGTTGACCGCGTAGCTTAGCCACGCCGTCAACGATATCAATGGAGAGCTTACTCATAGTTGATTAAATTCCGTCTTTAAACACAACGTCACGTGTCGCTTTTTCTCTAAGCATTTCGGTAACGTGAGTTAAACCCTTTTGGCGAATAATACTATTTAGCTCAGACTGCTTACTGTCTAACAAACTCACGCCCTCGGCAACCATATCGAACGCTTTCCATTCATTTTTCTTACGGTTGTTACGCACCTTAAATGAGATGTCGATAGGATCTCTGCCAGGCTCGATTACCACAGTTTTAACCATGACAATCTTCTCTTTGTTTAACTTCTTGGTAGGATCAAATCGTACTTCTTGATTGTTGTACAAAGTAAATACTTGCGCATATGAAGTCACCAGGTAGTCTCTAAAGACTGGAATGAATGCCTTGCGTTCCTCTGCTGTAGTGCTCTTTATATTTCTGCCAATCACTTTTAATGCAGCATAACGATAATCGATATAAGGTAGTAATTCCTCTTTTACGATTGTTTTAAGCAAATTCGGATCTTTCTTTATTGCCGCTTGCTCAGTCGCTACGCGCTTAAAGGTGATATCAGCAACGGTTTGCACCATTTCATATGGGTTCGACTTATCAACTTCCGCTAATGCTGAAGCTGATAAGAACAATGAAAAAAGCGTAAATAATAAGACTCTCATCGGTTCTCCTTGTGTGTAGGGCTATTCGCCACTTCCTTGGCTAAATAAAAACTGTCCAATCAACTCTTCAAGCACAAGTGCTGGCTTGGTATCTTCGATAAAGTCACCCGGCTGAAGCGTTTCTAGCGATTCGTCAACGAAGCCTGGTTCTAAACCAAGGTATTGTTCACCTAGTAAACCGGCAGTTAAAATTGAGACTGACGTTGCTTCTGAAAAGTCCTTGTATTGGGCATTAATATCCATAGTGACGACAGGAGTAAAATCTTCGCTATCAAGCGCAATGTTACTCACTCGGCCAACTACAACGCCACCTACCTTGATTGGTGAACGTACTTTAAGGCCACCAATGTTATCGAATTTAGCGTACAGCTGATAAGTTTCACCATTGCCTGAAATGCCTGAATCAGCCACTTTTAAGGACAATGCAAGCAGGGCTGCAATACCTAAGGTTACGAAGAAACCTACCATTAACTCTAATTTTTTGGACGTCATGTCACTCACCTAACTTATCAATACTCGATTAACGGGCAAACATTAAAGCCGTTAACACAAAATCTAAACCTAACACTAACAATGAAGACTGCACTACGGTTGCTGTGGTCGCTCGGCTTATGCCTTCTGACGTTGGCTCACATGCATAACCTTTATAAACCGCAATCCAAGTTACCACGAATGCAAACACTAAACTTTTAATTACACCGTTCATGATGTCTTTCTGGAAATCTACTTGCGCTTGCATAACAGACCAGAAAGTACCGCTGTCTACGCCTAGCCAATCAACACCAACCAAATGGGCGCCCAAAATGCCAACCATAGAAAAGATGGCCGCTAGTAACGGTAAGCTAATAAAGCCTGCCCAAAAGCGTGGAGCGATAACACGACGAAGTGGATCGACGGCCATCATTTCCATACTTGAAAGCTGTTCTGTAGCTTTCATTAAACCAATTTCTGCAGTCAGTGCCGAACCTGCACGACCCGCAAATAAGAGTGCTGCTACAACAGGTCCTAACTCGCGTAACAATGACAAGGCTACCATCGGCCCTAAGCTCGCTTCAGCACCATAGCCTACTAAAATAGTATAGCCCTGTAGTGCTAGCACCATGCCGATGAAGGTACCAGATACAACGATAATCATCAGTGACAAGACACCGACGGCATATAGCTGATTAACCAATAACGGGAAGCCTTTCTTCGGGTTAGGTACCTGAATAATGGCTGATATTAACATTAAAACTGCTCGGCCAAGACCAGAGACTATATCAATGGTTTTCCTACCAATAGATGCAATAAAATTCACTACTTAAACGCTTCCTTTAATAAGCTCTTTCTCATATGCAGGCGCAGGGAAATGGAAAGGTACAGGGCCATCAGCTTCACCTTTTACGAACTGACGCACTAGCGGCGACGTTTGTTCTCTGATTTGTTCAGGTGTACCGTGACCAATGATTTTTTGCTCAGCGATAATATAAATATAGTCGGCGATGCTCATTACTTCTGGTACATCGTGTGACACTACAACCGAGGTTAAACCTAGCGCATCGTTTAACGACTTAATTAAGCGAACAATAACTCCCATTGAAATAGGGTCTTGGCCCGCGAAAGGCTCGTCGTACATGATTAATTCTGGGTCAAGTGCGATAGCGCGAGCTAGCGCTGCTCGTCTTGCCATACCGCCAGATAATTCGCTTGGTTTGAGGTGACGAGCACCACGTAAACCGACCGCCTCAAGCTTCATTAAGACTATTTTTTTGATTATGTGTTCAGGTAGTTGACTGTGTTCGCGAATTGGGAATGCGATATTGTCGTAAACAGACATCTCACTGAACAAAGCGCCACTCTGGAATAACATACTCATGCGCTTACGCACTTGATACAAGTTATTGCGTGAGAGCTTAGGGATGTTTTGACCGTCAAAGAGAATATCGCCGCTTTCAGGCTTAAGCTGACCACCCATTAGACGTAATAAGGTTGTTTTACCAATACCACTCGGGCCCATGATGGCTGTTACCTTTCCCTTAGGTATCGACAAGCTAATGTTGTCGTAAATCGTCCGCTCTTCTCGTTTAAAGGTTACGTTATTAATTTCAACCAAAGTTTCTGACATTCAACTGGCGCTTTACTATTATTCTAGGTGGCGAATATTACCTTAGCGAATACCATTGTTCATCAGTATTTGACAAATTTTTACAGTTAAATTGTTTAAAAGTGTAAGCAACACCCCAATAATTTTTCCATTGGCGGTCAATTAGAAGATGTCGGCATCACAACGTACTGGGGGTACAGCTATTCATTACGCAGGAAATGTGCCGTTAAAGTGAACAATTGAGCAAGAATTTCTAGCTTATCTCAATTTCTTCTTTTTTTTTACCTAGTTAACAGCGACAATTTAGAGAAGTTTTAGGAGTTCTCAATGTTACTGCAAGTTTTAATTTTAGTTGTTTCACTTGTAGCGCTAGTTTATAGCGCTGATAAGTTTGTTTACGGTGCGTCTTCTGTCGCTCGTAACTTCGGCGTTTCCCCGATGATTATTGGTTTAACCATTGTCGCTATGGGGTCTTCCGCGCCTGAAATGATGGTAGCAGGGACAGCATCACTTGGGGGAAACCCCGATACAGCAATTGGTAATGCGATAGGTTCGAACATTACTAATATTGCGCTAGTGTTAGGTTTAACGGCACTAATACAACCATTACAAGTATCTTCGTCGACAATTAAGCGTGAATTGCCACTAATTTTAATTGTCACCTTGATTGCATTTTTCATGATTATTAACAGTTACTTTTCATTCGTTGAAGGTGCTGTATTGTTATTCGGCTTTTTTGCTTACATTGGTATTTTATTGTTCATCACGTTAAAGCGTGCGCGAGCTAATTCAGTAGATGATCCAATGATTGTTGAAGCAGAGGCTGAAGTGCCAGAAGCAACCAGCAATGGCATGGCATTTTTCTGGTTAACATTTGGTATTATTTTATTACCGCTCAGCGCTAGCTATTTAGTCGACTCAGCTGTATTTATTGCCAAAGAATTTGGCGTTAGTGACTTAGTGGTTGGCCTAACCATTATTGCTATAGGTACAAGCCTACCCGAATTAGCTGCAAGCATTATGAGTATTATCAAAAAAGAAGATGACCTAGCACTTGGTAATATCATTGGATCTAATATCTTCAATATTCTTGCTGTGTTATCACTTGCGGGTATTTTCGCGCCTGGCGCTATTGATGAAATGGCGGCGAGTCGCGATGCGCCTTACATGGTAGGTGTGACGCTCTTGTTATTTGCGCTTTGTTTTAGCCGACATAAAGGGGCATTCCGTGTCACACGGGTGAAAGGTGCGGTACTATTGCTGACCTTTATTGCATATCAATTTTTACTGTTCGCTTAAGGAACCATCAAGCCAGCTATGAATGATTTTATCGCACTAGCAAAACAGGTTATTGATATTGAACAGCGAGCCGTCACGGGCTTGCAACAATATCTAGATGAAAGTTTTGCCGCCGCCTGTTCAGCGATGTTCGATTGTTCCGGCCGTGTCATTGTCGTTGGCATGGGGAAATCGGGACATGTTGGTGGGAAAATCGCAGCAACACTCGCAAGTACGGGTACGCCAGCATTTTTCGTTCACCCTGGCGAAGCAAGTCATGGCGACTTGGGCATGATCACGAAAGACGATGTGGTGCTGGCGATTTCAAATTCAGGTGAGACAGGAGAAGTGCTGTCAATTATTCCTGTTATTAAGCGCATTGGAGCAACACTTATTGGCATGACTGGCAATGCCGAATCTACGTTAGCAAAAGTGTCTGAGCATCATGTCTGTATTCAAGTGGAAGAAGAGGCCTGCCCACTTGGACTAGCGCCAACATCAAGCACGACAGCAACGTTAGTGATGGGAGATGCTATCGCGGTTGCATTGCTTAATGCCCGTGGCTTTACTGCCGATGATTTCGCGCTATCGCATCCTGGCGGTAGTTTAGGTAAACGACTCTTGTTGCGCTTAGACGATATTATGCACGCCGGTGAGCGCCTACCTAAAGTCAGTGAACAAGCGCCTATCAAAGAAGCATTGATTGAAATGTCAGCTAAAGGTTTAGGCATGACAGCAGTTGTTGATGAACAGGGTAAGTTGGCAGGTATCTTTACTGACGGTGACTTACGCAGAATCCTCGACAGTAAAATCGATATCCACAAAGATCAAATCGCTTCGGTTATGACATTATCGCCGACCGTAGCTACATCACAGATGTTGGCTGCTGAAGCTTTAAAAGTGATGGAACAAAAGAAGATTAACGGTTTGATTGTAGTAGACGATCAACATGTACCAGTAGGTGCGATGAATATGCACGACTTGCTTACATCGGGAGTATTCTAATGACGATCATGATTGACACCCTATATGGTGATGTTGCTGATACCGTTTATGAAGCGGCTAAGCAAATAAAGCTGCTGGTATGCGATGTTGACGGCGTTTTCTCTGATGGCCGTATTTACCTGGGTAACGACGGTGAAGAGTTAAAAGCATTTCACACTAAAGACGGCTTTGGTGTTAAAGCGTTAATTAGCTCTGGTGTTGAAGTGGCGATTATTACTGGCCGAACCTCGAATATAGTTAAGAACAGAATGACGGCATTAAATGTTAGTCACATCGTCCAAGGACAAGAAAACAAACTCCCAAGTTTATATAAACTTATTGCTGACCTAGAGCTTCAACCAGAGCAGGTGGCTTATATTGGCGATGACATGGCAGACCTTCCATGTATTGAGGCAGTAGGCTTAGGTGTAGCGGTTAATGACGCACATCCTTTTGTGATTAAGAATGCCAATTACCAAACGTTTACACGTGGCGGCTTCGGCGCAGTAAGAGAGTTATGCGATTTGATCATGCAAAGCCAAGGCACATTAGCTGATGCGAAAGGCGCGAGTATATGAATCGTTTAAATAGTTTAGCATTGGTTGCTTTACTGCTTAGCGCTACTGGCTATGGCATCATTCAGTGGCAAACGTCACAAAATGAGCAACCTGAAACTATTGAAACTGAATTAACGCCTGACTTTATTGCAGAAGCGTTAAAGAGCACCATATACAGTGAAAGTGGACGCTTATCTCACAAAATAGACGCCCAGCGAATGGAGCATTATGCAGACCTTGCTTTTACGCAGTTCGAAAAGCCCAATTATACTTTGTATCCACGAGGTGATGCTTTACCATGGAAACTCGAAGCATTAGAAGGCACGCTTTATAATAATAACCGTGTCGTGTTGAAGAATCGGGTTAAATTAATGGCTACATCGCCTGACAGCCTGATTCAAGAAATAAACTGTAAATATCTAGAGCTTGATTTAAATACCAATATTATCAGCTCTGACCAAACGATATTAATCCAAGGAAAAGACTTTACTATGTATGGCTCTGGATTAATTATTGACTTAAATACCAAACAAATGACGTTGACTGAACATGTACAAACCATTTACAAAAAAACGCTTAGCTAGTGTACTGGTCACTGCGTTACTGGCGGCCCCTTTAGCGCAGGCAGCGAAAATTGATTTAGAAAAGGAAATTCTGATCAAGGCGGGTAGAACCGCAGGCGATTTAAAAAATAGGATAGCAACCTACTTGGACAACGTTGTTATTTCTCAGGGCTCTTTGTCTATCAAGGCTGACCTTGTGCAAGTGCATAGCTTTGAAAACAAAGATGCTGAAACCTATGTTGCCAAAGGCGAGCCAGCAGTTTTTGAACAGCTACTAGAAGATGGTAGTAAAATTCAGCTTCAAGCCGATGAAATTCGCTACGAGCCTAACACTTATAACATTACCATTACTGGTAATGCACTGTTAAGCCAAGCGGGTAGTGAAGTACGCGGTAGCAAAATTGTTTACAACACCTTAACTGAGCAGTTAGAGGCAGAAGGCGGCAGTGATAGTGGCGTAACCACAATATTAAAGCCAAAATCAAAGGGTGATAACGAATAAATGACGAACGCAGTTTCATCGGTGACGCTCAGTGCCAAAGGTCTTGCTAAGGCATACAAGGGACGTAGGGTAGTAAAGAATGTCAGCTTGCAAGTGAGTGCAGGCCAGATTGTTGGTTTACTCGGTCCGAATGGTGCAGGTAAAACGACATCGTTTTATATGATTGTTGGTTTAGTGCCAAATGACGCAGGTAAAATTACCTTGAGCGATGACGACCTTACGTTGTTACCAATGCATGAGCGTGCGAGACGTGGTATTGGCTATTTACCACAAGAAGCGTCTATCTTTAGAAAGCTAACGGTGTATGAAAACATCATGGCTATTTTGCAAACACGCAAAGATTTATCTGCTGTTGAACGCGAAGATAAAGTTGAATCATTGATTGAAGAATTCAACATTGGTCATATTCGTGACAACACCGGCATGAGTTTATCTGGTGGTGAGCGCCGCCGTGTAGAGATTGCTCGAGCCTTAGCAGCCGATCCGCAATTTATCTTGCTTGATGAACCTTTTGCAGGAGTCGATCCAATTTCGGTTGGTGATATCAAAAAGATTATCATGCACTTAAAGAATCGTGGCATTGGTGTCTTGATTACCGACCACAATGTTAGAGAAACGTTAGACGTTTGTGAACACGCTTACATTGTTAGCCATGGAGAATTAATTGCCGAAGGTGACGCCGATCAAATTCTTGCAAATCAGCAGGTAAGAGATGTATACCTTGGGGAGCAATTCAAGCTATAGTAAGGCTATACAAGTGAGATTTAATGATTTTAATCAGAACAATTATAGGAAATAGTGAAATCTAGATGCGTCCTTCACTTCAACTGAAAATAGGTCAACAGCTAACAATGACGCCGCAATTGCAGCAGGCGATCAAATTGTTGCAACTTTCTACGTTAGACCTTCAACAAGAAATTCAGGAAGCGCTTGAAAGCAACCCTTTATTGGAAGTTGATGAATCTTCTTCATCGACTGACGAAAATCAAAAAAGTATTGAAGAAGAATACTCAGCAACCGTACAAGCAGAGCAGCCAAGCTCTGATGGCAGTGAAGACGCTGCGCCTACCATTGATGAAGTCAGCACAACCGAAGCTATGGAAACTAACGACATTCCTGAGGAGCTGTCTGTAGATAGTACCTGGGATGATAGTTTCAGTGCAGGAGTATCGAGCTCTGGTATCGGCACTGCAGGCGGCGATGATTATGTTTATCAGGGCGAAACAACAGAATCTATTCGTGACCATTTGCGCTGGCAGATGGAGCTCACCCCGTTTACCGAAACAGACGAAGCAATTGCACTTGCTATTATCGATGCAGTTGATGATGCTGGTTATTTAACTGTTTCTGCCGAAGATATTTTAGAAAGTTTAGGTCTGGAAGAAGTAGAACTTGATGAAATTGAAGCGGTGCTAAAACGCGTTAATATGTTCGACCCAATTGGTGTCGCTGCACGCTCAATTCCTGAGTGCTTATTAATTCAGTTGAATCAATTTGATGATGACACACCTTATTTAGCCGAAAGTAAGCAGGTAATCTCTGAGCACATTGATTTATTAGGCAATCGTGACTATCGTCAGATTATGCGCAAAACAAAACTGAAAGAAGATCAGTTGCGTGAAGTGCTTAGATTAATTCAATCGTTAAATCCTCGACCTGGCGATGCTGTGGTGCAGGGTGATGATCAATACGTCATTCCTGATGTCTCGGTAGAAAAGAAAAATGGTCGTTGGGTGGTTGAGTTAAACCCAAATACCGCACCTAAATTGAGTATTAATCAACAATACGCTGCCATGTCTAAAAGCATGAAATCGTCTGACGATAATCAATTCATTCGCTCAAATTTACAAGAAGCGAAGTGGTTTATAAAAAGTTTAGAAAGTCGCAACGAAACGCTATTAAAAGTGTCTAATTGTATAGTTCAACGCCAGCAAGGCTTCTTTGAGTATGGTCCAGAGGCTATGCGCCCAATGGTGTTGAACGATATTGCGGAAGCAGTCGACATGCATGAGTCGACGATATCGCGTGTTACAACGCAAAAATACATGCATACACCGAGAGGTATTTTTGAATTGAAATACTTCTTCTCAAGTCACGTAAGCACAGAAAATGGGGGGGAATGTTCTTCAACTGCTATCAGAGCATTAATTAAAAAGCTTGTTTCAGCTGAAAACCCATCAAAACCATTAAGTGATAGCAAAATGGCTGAATTACTCGCTGAACAAGGAATTAATGTGGCGAGGCGGACAATAGCTAAATATCGTGAATCTTTATCTATTCCTCCGTCAAATCAAAGAAAAAGTTTACTATAAGTAACACAAGCAATGAGGATAACAGCTTATGCAAATTAATTTATCAGGCCACCACGTAGAAGTGACAGATTCTTTACGCGATTTCGTCAACACTAAGTTTGCAAAGCTAGAGCGACATTTTGACCATATCAATAATGTTTACGTCGTTCTGACTGTAGAAAAATTAAATCAGATAGCTGAAGCTACCGTTCATCTAAATGGCTCTGAAGTTCATGCTTCAGCCCAAAACCAAGACATGTACGCATCGATTGATTCATTGATTGATAAACTCGATCGCCAAATATTAAAGTACAAGGGAAAGATTACCCAACATTAGCCTTATGAAGCTACAAGATATACTTACCGAGGACTGCACTTCCTGTGCAGTCCAAATTTCTAGCAAAAAGAAAATCCTAGAACATATTTGCGAAATTGCGACGAATCGTATTCCTGAGCATTCAACTTTCGAGTTGCTTCAAAGCTTGATGGAACGAGAGAAAATGGGCAGTACAGGTATTGGTAATGGCATTGCTATTCCTCACGGGCGATTAACGGGAACTAAGCAAGTTGTTGCTGTGTTAATTACCTCAGAACAACCCGTAGGTTTTGACGCAATCGACAATCGAGCAGTGGATATCTTTGTTGCCTTATTCGTTCCAGAAGACTGCTGTAAAGAACACCTATCAACGCTACAAAGTATTGCTAAATTGATGAGCAATAAGAAAATGAGTAAGCAAATCCGCAAATGCACTGATAGCCACGAGCTATACGCATTGGTTCAACAAGCAGCTGAATAAAATTTATAAACTATGAAACTAATCATTGTAAGTGGGCGTTCTGGTTCGGGAAAATCTGTGGCGCTGCGCGTGCTTGAAGATTTAGGTTATTATTGCGTTGATAATATCCCAGTCAATTTACTTCCTGCGTTAACCCATACAGTGATTAACGATTACGAAACTGTAGCGGTGAGTCTAGATGTTCGTAACCTCCCTGATGATCCTAAAGACATTCCAGAAATCATTAATTATTTGCCAGCTGTGGTAGAGCTCAATATTCTCTATTTAGACGCTAACGACAACGACTTAATTAGGCGCTTTAGTGAGACACGCCGATTGCACCCATTGATTCGGAAGAATATCGCACTAGATCAAGCAATCTCGTTAGAAAAAAAGTTACTGGAACCTATTTCAACACGCGCTGATTTATACATAAATACCAGTCAGTTATCGCCTCATCAGCTAGCGGACTTGGTAAGAGAGCGTATTCTCGGTAAGAAGACCGGGGCAATGGTATTGGTGTTTGAATCTTTTGGTTTCAAACATGGAATTCCTGCCGATGCCGATTACGTGTTTGACGCTCGATTTTTACCAAATCCATTTTGGGATCAAGAATTGAAGTCACAAACAGGGTTAGATCAACCGGTGAGAGATTTCTTGGCTAGTCAGCCAATTGTGACGAAGTTTGTTTGGCAAATTAACAGCTTCTTGATGACTTGGTTACCGCACTTAGAGCGTAATAACCGAAGTTATGTGACCATTGCGATTGGTTGCACAGGTGGTCGCCATCGTTCAGTTTACATAGCAGACTTGCTGGCGCAAAGTTTTAGTAAAGAGCGAGATGAAGTACAGTCTCGCCATCGTGATTTGGACAGAAAGTTAGGCTAATGTCAGTATTAGAAAAAGACGTCACCATTATAAATAAACTCGGTCTACATGCTAGGGCTGCTACAAAACTTGCACAGCTTAGCCAACAGTTCAAAGCTAAGATAACCATTTCATTAGATGGCAATAACGCCGATGCCAGTAGCATAATGGCACTTATGCTTTTAGCTGGCGGCCAAGGTAAAGTGGTGAAGGTTATTGCTGAAGGCGAAGATGCTGAACTCGCACTAGACAGTATTTGCCAATTAATTAACCAACGCTTCGATGAAGCTGAATAGCTTTTTATTCCTTCAAATTCAAATATTAGCTGAAAATAATCAAGATTTATTATAGACTTGCCAGGAGTCTGTGAATATTTTTTTGCTTTGTATTTGTGAGACTTTTCTGTGTTGACCAATTTTCTTCATATTTTTCTATTAAGCTTGGTGAGCGCACTTTTCGATTAGATAGACATTAGTTTCAATGTCGATTGTTATTGTCACGGCGCAGGGTGAGTTATGCCGGAATTATCAGAACAAGAAAACAATCAGCAAACCTTACAAGAGGTACATGACGCTCTCGGTAGTGGCATGTTTGTCTATGTTCGAAAATTATTACAGCACCTTCCTGCATACGACTTAGCCCTAATTCTCGAATCATCTACCACAAATAGCCGCCCGGTATTGTGGCAACTTATCGATCCAGACCATCAAGGTGAAGTGCTCGAGGAGCTCAACGAAGAAGTGCGTAAAGGCATCCTAAAAAGCATGCGCCCTGAAAAGGTCGCTGCTGTTGCCGAAGGCATGGATGTTGATGACTTAGCGGAAGTATTGAGAACACTACCTGACAGTGTTTACCAAGAAGTACTGAACAGCATGGACTCTCAGGATAGGGCACGCGTAGAACAAGCCCTTTCGTTTGAAGAGGACACAGCTGGCGGTATCATGAATACCGATACCATTACTATTCGTCCAGATGTGTCGGTTGATGTTGTACTGAGATATTTGCGCTTAAAAGGTGAAATTCCAGAAGGCACGGATAGTTTTTACGTGGTTGATCGCGAAGATAAGTTCATCGGCGCGGTATCACTTTCTTCAATCGTGACGTCAAAGCCAGAAGAAGTCATTAGCAGCCTTATCAACGAAGACATTGAGGCTGTTACTGTCGATATGCCTGAAAACGACGTAGCGGCGCTTTTTGAGCGGTATGATTGGCTTTCTGCACCTGTTGTTGATGAAGAAGGTCGCTTACTTGGTCGTATTACTATTGATGATGTGATTGATATTATCCGTGAAGAAGCGGAACACTCAATGATGAGTATGGCGGGTTTAGATGACGAGGCCGATACATTTGCCCCCGTTGTAAAAAGTACTCGTCAGCGTTCTGTTTGGTTAGGCGTTAATTTAGTTACAGCACTGATGGCGGTTGCAGTCACCAGCTTGTTTGAAGACTTATTCAGTCAGCTGGCAATTCTTGCTGTATTGAACACTCTAGTACCGAGTATGGGCGGTGTTGCAGGTAACCAGACGCTTACCCTTGTTATCCGTGGTATCGCTTTAGGTCATGTTGGTGACAGTAACTCGAGGGCGTTACTATACAAAGAGCTAGCGGTAGGATTTCTAAATGGTTTGATTTGGGCAGTGCTTATTGCAAGTGTTGTCGCGCTTTGGAAACAAGATTTAATGTTAGGTGGCGTTATTGCTTTCGCCATGTTGATGAACCTCACTGCGGCTGGTATTTCTGGGGTATTGATTCCGCTGTTCTTGAAACGCATGAACATCGATCCGGCATTGGCAGGTAGCGTAATTCTAACGACGATTACTGATGTCGTTGGTATTTTCGCGTTCTTAGGTACCGCTGCAATTTTCTTGATTTAACTTAATTTATTATCAGCAGTTGCTTAGATAAATTAAAAAAAAGCCCATTGATATTTCAATGGGCTTTTTTCTGGATTCAAGCACTAAGTTTCAAGCACTCAGCAAACTAGTTACCTGCCACCTGCATCTCTTCAATAATAAGCGAGCCAGTTTGAATGCTGCCTCTTAGATCAGTATCTGTACCTATTGCTACGATATTCTTAAACATATCTTGCAGTTTACCAGCGATGGTAATTTCCGAAACAGGATAAGCGATCTTCCCGTTTTCTACCCAAAAGCCTGCTGCACCACGAGAATAGTCACCTGTAACGACATTAACACCTTGCCCCATAAGCTCGGTAACTAACAAGCCTGTACCTAATTGTTGGAGCATAGCTTCAAAATCACCACCGTTGGTGCTTACTAGCCAGTTGTGGATTCCACCTGCGTGTCCTGTTGTCTGCATACCCAGCTTGCGTGCCGAATAACTTGTCAATAGATAGGTTTCGAGCTGACCTTGACGGATAATCTCCCTATCCACTGTGGTAACACCTTCGCTGTCAAACGCGCTACTTGCCAACGCTTTTTTAATGTGTGGGCGCTCACTAATCGTTAGATGGTCAGGGAATATTTCTTGACCAAGTGCATCTAATAAAAATGACGATTTACGGTATAAGTTACCGCCGCTTATAGCTGCGATAAAGTGGCCAAAAATTGTATTTGCGATGTCAGCGCGGAACATTACTGGCACTTTCTGTGTGCTGAGCTTTTGAGCATGTAGGCGAGATATAACCTCTTCGGCAGACTTCTTACCGATCACTTCAGGCGCTTCTAACAACTCAAAGTCACGATTCACAGTGTAAGCATAATCGCGCTGCATATCGTCTTTGTCTGAAGCAATACTCACACAACTAAGGCTGTGGCGTGTACTTGGGTATCCCACCAATTGACCATGGCTGTTTCCGTACACTTTGAATCCTTCAAAGCTTGCTAAAGTGGCACCGTCAGAGTTTGTTATGCGCTCGTCACTGTTAAGTGCTGCTAATTCACATTCTTGCGCTAACTGAATCGCCTGTTCAGTGCTTAATACTTTAGGGTGATACAAATCCAAGTCTTTAGGTGTCATCGCCAACAATGATTTGTCAGCGAGCCCTGCGTATTCATCAACTGAGGTATAACTGGCAATATCTACCGCAGCTTTAATCGCGTTATTTAGGGCACCTTCAGAGAGGTCGGCAGTCGATGCACTGCCTTTACGACCATCTTTGTATACGGTAATACCCAGCGCGCCATCGTTTGTAAATTCGACATTTTCAACGTCACCCATACGCGTATTTACGCTTAACCCTTGTTGACGGCTAAGGGCCACTTCAGCGCCGTCGGCACCTAACTTCTTGGCAAGTGCTAAGGCACTTTCTACGCGCGTTTTTACGTCGCTAATTTGCTTGCTAATACTATCAGCTTCTTTCATTTTTTATTCCAAATAAGGCAATGTGCACTCTAAGTGACCTGATCCTGACGCTATTGTTATGATGTTGCCGTGACTTTGTTTGTTGTATAATGGCTGGCAACAACTGATAAACACCTTGCGAATATTATGCACGACTTAGAACACGATATCGATGAATTCGATGAAGATTATAAAAGCAAAACCGATATTAAACGTGAAATGCACGAGTTGCAGGATTTAGCGCTAAAAATATTTCGTCTTTCAAAATCTCAGCGTAGCAAATTACCATTAAATGAAGAACTTCGAGATGCGATGGTACTGGCTGACAAAATAACGAATAAACCTGATGCATTAAGACGTCATTGTCGTTTTGTCGCGAAATTGCTATTGGAAACGGATGTCGATGCGATTAGAAAGGAAATGGATGCTTTAGCTAACAAGCATCAGCAACAAACCAAACAACAAGAAAAGTTTGAAGTTATCCGCGACACTTTAATGTCTGGTAGCAATGATGAAGTCGAGGCGGTGTTAGCTGAAAGTCCTGGTATGGAGCGTCAAAAACTACGTCAGCTAGTTCGTCAGGCGAGCAAAGAGAAAAAAGCAGAAAAGTTAGGTAAGAATTACCGTGATTTGCTGGTGTACGTAAAACAGCATTTCAAAGGTTAATCATCAGAGCCAACAGACCCTGCGGTCGACTAAATAATAAAAAAAGGGCGCACTTTAAAGTGCGCCCTTTCTACATCCGAAACAATATTTGTTAACGAATCATTAAGTACATTGAGCGATTGCCACGCACAACATTCAAGGCTAGTACGCCAGTATGGTCTTTTAAGTAGTTTCTTAAATCGCCAATGGTCTCGGTAGGAGTACGGTTAACGCCAGAGATAATGTCACCTGCTTTAAGGCCAATGCTTTCAGCTGGGCTGCCTTGTTCAACACTACTGATCTCAACGCCTCTACCTTCAGCATTGTTATCTAACTCAGCACCTTCCAACATGCGATGCAAGCTGGCTGCTTCAACATTTGCTGCTTCCGCTTGCTTAAGTTTAGCGGTAAATTGCTTTGTTTTACCGTCTCGTACGATAGTTAAGTCAACTTCTTTACCTGCGCCCAACGAGCCGATCTTACCGCGAAGTTCAGCAAAGGTTTTAACCGTTTTGCCATTAACTTTGGTAATAACGTCACCTGCTTTTAAGCCTGCTTCAGCTGCTGCTGAGTCTGGGTTTACCTGCTCAATGAAACCACCTTGTGTTGTTTCCAATTCCATTGCTTTGGCTATTTCACCGTTTACGCTACGCCCTGCAACACCTAACACACCTCGTCTTACTTCACCAAACTCAAGAATTTGGCCAACAAGGTTTTTCATCATGTTGCTTGGAATTGCAAAACCAATACCTACGTTGCCGCCGTTGGGGCCAAGGATCGCTGTGTTGATACCAATCAACTCGCCGCGTAAGTTAACTAAAGCACCACCTGAATTTCCGCTGTTTATTGCAGCATCAGTTTGAATGAAGTCTTCAAAACTCTCGACGTTCAAGCCAGCACGACCAAGGGCACTTACAATACCTGATGTGACTGTTTGACCTAGACCAAAAGGGCTACCTATAGCAACGGCAAAGTCACCTACTCTAAGTTGATCTGAGTCTGACACTTTAATTTCAGTCAGGTTATCGGCTTCTACTTGCAACAGCGCAATATCGCTTTCTGGATCTGCGCCAATCTTTTTCGCTTCTAGTTGTCGACCGTCTTTTAAGGTCACTAAAATTTCATCTGCTTCTGCGATGACGTGATTGTTAGTCACGATATAGCCTTCATCGCTATCGATAATTACACCTGACCCCAAACCTTCAAAAGGTCGCTCTTGGGACTCTTGTCCTCGTCTTGGGTTACCAAAGAAAAATCGGAATGCATCAGGAACACGTTGTTGGACTTCGTGCGTACCTTTTACCGATATACTCACAACCGCTGGTGTTGTGCGCTCAAGCATAGGTGCTAAGCTCGGTAATGTTTTACCATTAACCGCTAGGGGTAAATTAGCGTGCGCTGGCGCGCTAGTAAGTGCGAGGGTACTTGAAATTAATGCAGCACTGATAACTAAAGACAATTTTTTCATACTTAAAATTTACTCCATAATCGAAATAAGTATTGGTACTCAATAACAGACATTATCGTTAACTTTTAGTTCATTGTGAGCCTATTCGGCATTTGTAACACTTTGTTTCTTATCATCAAATAAACCACTTGGATTACCTGAGTAGTCAAGCGGAGCTTCGGTGATTGATTCTGGTTCAACATTTTCTTTTTTGCTGTGGCGTAGCTTAACCGTACGCGCTAGCTGCTCTTGTGTTTCTTGTGAGAAGAATGGCATTGCATCAGCTTCAGAAGGAGTAGCACGTTGTAGTAGGGCAGTGCTTTGTTCCATCTGTTTCATTGCAGTTTGGCAAGTCGCATTCATTTGCTCTAATAGCTTAGCTGAACTGTCTAAATGCTCGGCTACGTCATTTTGGTACTGCGTTAGTGCAGCTTCATTTTCGCTGACTTTTGCACTCAAGCGTTTGTTTTCTTTTTCAGAGGCAGATAAAAATTTGCTGGCAACAAAACCAATCACGGCGCCAATAAGTAAGTAAATAATAGGCATAACAACAGTCATAAAGCAGGTTCCTCGTTGTATTCAGTAGAAAAATTAGTGAAAATATTCAATCAGGGCTAGCCCTTTTAACTATACGTTAAATATAGCGTTTAATGCTTGAGTAATATAGCGGATATGTTTGCTAATTATATTTTTTCAAGCGCCGACCACCAATTATTTGGTGTTAAATTTTTGGATTTAGAAACTCAATGATTAACCTTTCTCCGATTGAAAAGTACCGAAAAGATCTTGAACGCGAAGATTTTCAGTATGACGCAGCTCAAGAAAATGCCGTAAAGCACCTACAGCGCTTATTCGAAGACCTACAAAACAAGCCATTGCCAGTAACGGGTTTTAAAAAAGTACTTAATCGTTGGAAACGTGTGGTCGCAAAACAGCAATCTAGAACTGTTCAAGGCTTATATTTTTGGGGCGGAGTAGGGCGTGGTAAAACGTATCTAGTTGATACCTTCTACGATTGCTTGCCATTTAAAAACAAGATGCGAGTTCATTTTCACCGCTTTATGCATCGCGTACACGAAGAAATGAAGACGCTTGCAGGGCAGGCAGATCCCCTGAAAATCATTGCGAAGCGATTTGCCGATGAAACCTGCATTATTTGTTTTGATGAATTTTTCGTATCTGACATCACCGACGCGATGATTTTAGGTACGTTATTCGAAGAGCTTTTTGCTCATAACGTTACCCTAGTTGCTACATCAAATATTATTCCAGATGAGCTTTACCGTAATGGTCTTCAGCGCGCACGCTTCTTACCAGCGATTAAGTTAATTAACGAGCATTGTGATGTGGTAAATGTTGATAGCGGTATAGATTATCGACTAAGAACCTTAGAACAAGCCGAGATATATCATCATCCGCTAGATGAGCAAGCGGTTACTAACTTAGATACTTACTTCAAACAACTGTCGGTTGAAGCTGGCAAAGTGGGTAAAGAGATTGAAATTAATCACCGCATGTTAACAACAGTGCAAGAGTCAGATGGTGTCGCTCATTTTGAGTTTAGCGAGCTATGTGAGTCGGCACGAAGCCAAAGCGACTACATGGAGCTTAGCCGTTTGTACCATACGGTATTAATGGCGAACGTAACGCAAATGAATGTTGATTGTGATGACGCTGCAAGACGTTTCATTGCATTAGTAGACGAATTCTACGAGCGTAAGGTAAAGCTTATAATTTCGGCCGAAGTACCTATGGAAGCACTATACAGCCATGGCGGCCTAGAGTTCGAATTCAAGCGTTGTTTAAGTCGCTTGCAAGAAATGCAATCTCACGATTACCTTGCTAGCGAGCATCTGCCTTAAAGAACTATAGGTAACAAGAATTTAAATTCTTACTTTTTTACTCTTGTTCTTTCTATTTCCATCCGAATTGAAAGCCAAAGTGACCTGGTATTCTGTTTCATGGTGACCTGAAGCAGAATTCATGGATTGTTCTGCTTCTGTTGAAAGAGAAGAGAATGATTGAATCAGAAAAACTGAATATAATATTGTGCTTTGTAACATGATAGCTACTCCTTGCTGAGTTAAAGTTACCGGCAAGGTTAGCGAGAATTATGGGTTTATATATTGTGTAAACCTTGAAAGTGCCTAGTTAGATATTGTGATTTTTCCAATATACGTATTGTTGTGAGAAACATCGTTATATATCAACAGGTTGTTTGAAACTCTGAATCGAGCATCTCGTATTTTTAGCAATAGTGAAGAGTCCTTGCTGTCTCTACTTTGGTGCGTAATATGTCCGTCTATATCTATATGGTAGAAACCTTCACTACCGACTGCCCATTCGGTGTTCGCTAAAACAAACTTATCATAGAGTCCAGAGGGTAACGTTGAGATTGAATTATCCGGTTTTAATAAATAAACCCCCGGAATATCTTGCAAAGCTACGAATGTCTCGTTGCTGTAACAATCTTTAGCTACTGACATAACATCTCTTGCAACTTTATTGAATTTTTTGCTTACGATGTTGTAGCTGAGCAAGGTCCATTCGGTGCCTTTTTTAGCTGTTACGAAAAATAGCCCATCGTCTTGACAATGCCAAACAGTGTCACTGAATGTAGTATTGCTTTGTTGTATAGCAGTTACCTCACCTGACGATATCGATAGCAAACTAAGGTCTATCCCTCTTTTGAAAATGATATGTTTTCCTGATGGAGATATTGATAACTCCTCTATTCTTGAATTTTCAGTAAACTTACTAAGCTGAGTGAGTTTATTGTCCTTGTCTTTGCGCCAGATTTGATAACTACCTGAACGAGTTGATACAAAATAAGTGCTATCTGCATTTATAGGTTGTGTTCCGTCAAAATCCCTAAACGAAGAGTCAACGAGAACAGAGTTTTCTAGGGTTAATAGATCGAGTGCTGCCACATTGGCGTGATATCTATTACCTACCGAAATTAGCAATTCACCATTTTCAGCAAGGAACATATCTTCTATATGAACATTTGATTGATAAATTGTTGTTTGAGAAGAGTCGTCTATATCGAACTCTTTAAGTGCAAAATTCTGCGTAATGTATTGCAATTTATCTGAGCTTGGTAGCCAAACAAGTCCTTCGACAAAACCTGTATCATTTAGCAACGTTTTGAGCTCGCCAGTTACTAAATTTAGATGCATCAAATTGACGAGGAAATTGTCATGTGCACGCTCAAACACCAAATACTTTTCGTTTGGACTTAAGCTAAAAAAGTAGTCTCCAAAGTAGTTGGTTGGAGGGGCTGTTATTTGCTTTATCTCACCAGATACGAGGTTTTTCCGTTTGAGTACAGAGGGAGCTGGAAATTCGTTGTAGTAAACAAAATACAGATAGTTTTGGTCTTTAGTAACAGCAATAGGAGAGTTGGTGAAGTCTTTAGCACAATGAGCTATAGTCTCTCTATCTCTCATATTGAGATTATCATCTATGTACACGCGCTTAATTAAACACTTGTTTTCTTCCCCGGAAATGTAATAAAGCCTTGTGTTTCCTTTACTATCGCTCACCCAAAATGGTGAACTCGCATTATGACCAGGTTCTACGGATGCATATTTACTGGTGGCTAAGTTTTGTACAACAAGGTTTGCGTAGTCGTCCATTTCTATTTGATGAACAAACGCCAATAGTTCACCATCGCCTGACAGGGCGCTTGCATACTCACGTCCCTCCATATAAGTAAGGGGCTCAATTTTCACATCTTTGGAGAGTAATGTTTTATCGCTTTCTTGCGAGATAGAAAAAAGGTATGTGACGATGGCGAATAGCGCTACTGTTATAATTGTCGCATATATCTTAATCGCCTTAAGCGAGAGTATTTTTTCCTTGGTTGAGTAGTGAGTTTTGGGGCGTTCAATGTAATCGACTTCGGCACAGAAAGAATAACCAAGTTTAGGGTGAGTCTTTATGTACTGGTACTTTGCACCACCTAATAGTTTTCTTAAACGAGAAACTGTGGCGTTAATCGTTGTATCGTCAACATAGCGGTTGTTCCAAACTTGCTCCAAAAGCATATCGCGCGAAACGATCTGTCCCGTTTGCTGAATCAAACAAAGTAAAAGATCCGCCTGCTTAGCCTCTAAAGAGACTTCTTCACTTACATTCGCTTGGCTTTCGTTATTTTCTGTTATATCTGGTTTGAGAGTCTTTTTTACTGGATCAAATGTCCAGTTATGTATTTTTATTAACTCTAGGCCATCCATTCCCTACCCCTATAGGTCAACAGTGGTGAGTATTAATTTTACAATTCGAGTCTATAAAAATTATTTGCAGTAATAAAGATTTATCGGCAATGTTCGGGGTTTTATATTTTATACTATTTATATTTTTTCGTGCGTATTAGGTTGCCAGAGCATGAAAAGTCGATGAGAAATAAGGATTGTTGCGTTTAGAAGTAGCAGTGCGACTAGTAAAGGAAGTGAAAAAGAAAAGATAACCAAACAACAGATAGTAAATAGGGTAGATAATACAAGAATAAGCCCTAGGCTAGGCCTCAAAATTTCTCGAGAGATTACATAAAAGTAGACGCCGGAAGCAGTAATTATTAGGCTTGGACAGTACATACTTTTGATGAAAAAAAAGTAAGTAGCGAGTCCAAGTTTGGCAAATGCCAGTACCTTACATATGTAGCATATCACCGTGAATTTATTTTGCGTTTTAATCATGGCTTAAACTCACGATGTTTACTTAAGTTAAACAGGGTAGTGTAAATCAAATAGATTCGGCCCCATGCAGTCGAGCTTATGTAACTAATTAGATGTCGCTAAGTTGATTTTCAAAGCATGCCGTATAGAACTACGCCTAACAACTAATGGATCTATTTTGTCAGTGTTCAGATGCTTTATTCACTGCAACGTCAAAGAGCTTTCCGTTTTCCATTCGATATATTCTATTGGCCTTGTTGATCGTTTCTGGTCGATGGGCAATGATGATTCTCGTCATATCCAAGTGTTGAATTTGATCGCTAATTTTTATTTCATTGTCGATATCTAAATGACTTGTCGCCTCATCCATGAGAAGTACTTTAGGGTCTTTATATAGAGCTCTAGCGAGCAGCAAACGCTGCTTTTGTCCACCTGAAAGGCTTGAACCCATATCACCAACTAGCGCGTTGTAACCCATTGTCATTTTAGTGATGTCTTGATGTATGGCTGCCAATTGAGCACTTTGCTCTATTTTAAGGAAATTAGGTTCAGGGTTAAAAAAGCAAATATTATCGGCGATAGAGCCAGCTAACAAAGTATCGTCTTGCATTACAGTGCCGATTTGCTGGCGATAGTTCTTTAAACCTAGTTGTGTAATATCTCTGCCGTCTAAGAAGATCTTTCCTTCGTCTGGCGAAAGCAGCCCTAAAATGAGTTTAGCTAATGTGGTTTTGCCATTGCCAGATTCGCCTGTGATGGCAATAGAGTCTCCGGCATTTATAGTGAGTGATAGGTTGTCTATTATTGGACGTTCATTCTCGCCGTAGCGAAATGAAACGTTCTCGAGTCTAATTTCACCCTTAAAGCTATCGGGTTGAACAGAGGTCGCTGTTGATTCTCGATGTTTTTCCTGCTCGTGAAGTGCGATATCTGAGATGCGATCTAAGTGAAGCCTCATCATCTTAAATTGAATAATCTGCTCTATGAAGTTAGCAATTCGTTCCGTTAGTTGATTTTTGTACGCGATGAACGCTAGCACCATGCCGATTGATAGGTCACCAGTCATCACTAACGAAGCTGCAAAATAAATAACAATCACGTTTTCTAAACCAAACAGTAGTTTGTTAATAGCGTCGAAACTGATTTGAAGCTTACCGAGACGAATATCAGCATTAATCACCTCAGCGAAGCGATTTTGCCATATTCCTTGTCGTTGGGATTCGTTACCGAAGAGCTTAATAGTCTGTATTCCTCGGATATTTTCCAGGAAATTACTTTGCTCTTTGGCACTATTTTGTATCGATTCTTCCGTTGCAAGATGCAAAGGCTTATACAAAGCGAGCCTAAGCATTGTATACAGTGCGATTGCGGCAAGGACAACAAAAGTGAGCTTGACACTATAAAGCAACATCATCACTAGCACTGCAATTGACATGATACCGTCGACCGTTGTTTCGACTAGTCCTGTGGTAATGCGCTCTCTAATCTGTGCTAAAGAACCGAAACGGGAAACAACATCGCCAATATGTCTAGATTCATAGTAAGCCATGGGTAAACGTAATAAGTGGCGAAGTAAATTTACACCCATCTGCATATTCAACAGGCTTGATAGTCTGAGAACCAACCAACTTCTTACCGTGTTTGTTACTACAGTAAGCAATGCTAGCAAGCCAAAACCTATAGCTAAAACGGTGAGCAAGGGTTTGTCATGACTGATTAGCACTTCATCGACAACCCATTGCATGTAGTAGGGAGAAGCGAGTGAAAAGGCTTGAATGATCACCGACAGTACAAATAGTTTAGCTAACGCACTTTTAAAGCCGGTAACCTTGCTCCAAAGTTGGGTTAGTTTCATACGTCGTTTTTCAGTTTTCTTTTCAAACTTGTTGGTTGGGGTAAGCTCCAGCGCAATCCCTGTATAGTGCTGACTGAATTCAGCCATAGATAGAACCTTTCTACCTACTGCGGGATCGTTAATATGCACCTTAGTTTTAGTTACTTTTGTGGCAACAACAAAATGGTTCATGTCCCAGTGTAGGACACAAGGCAGCGAGAGTTTATCGATATCTTCTAGTGGACATTGCAATGCTCGACTAGCAAGTCCAAGACTGTCGCCTAGTTCAATAAGCTGCTGTAAATTCATGCCTTTTAAGTTGGCGGAGAAACGCTTTCGCATTGCGGGCATGTCGAGTTGGTGACCATGGTACGATGAAACCATCGCCATACTGGCCAAACCGCACTCAGCAACTTCAGCCTGAAGAATTAGTGGAACTCGCTTGATACTTGAAAATTCAAGTAATTGTTCTGTATTGATACTGGCTTCCATACCCGAATTCCCTTATGAATTTGTTGCAGAATGTGTGTCGTTATACCAAGGCGATTCTTCTTTACTGACAATGCCACTATCGATATAGCGTTTAATGCCCATACCTCTTTCGATGTACAAGGACTCGATTAAGTTTGGGTGTTCCTTCAACCAGGCTTCAGGAAAGTTTGTTTTATTAAGCGTGAATTGTGTTTTCGAGTTTGGATTTAATGGGCCAATCTCTTCCTCATCAAGGTTGAATATGCCGTGGTCAAAAGGCTTTCCACTTGCAGCCTCTTTCAGGTAAAAGCGTTCTTTTCTACCTTTTGCAGCAAGTTTCAGTACTCGATGATGGCAATATGGGTTATTGCCACGTTTGCCGAAGAAAACATGTGAAGTCCAATTGCACCCAACGCGACAAGTGGTTGCGAACTCACACCCTCTACAATGTCCCCATAGATGTTTAGTCGTATCTAAGGCCTCATCGATATCGTTAAATCTTAACTCGGGTGCATTCTCATAAATATCTACAAGGGTACGTTCCCGAATATTGCCGCCTGTGTAGGCATCACTCGGTAGTGAAGGGCAGCCTTTTATTGCACCATTTGCTTCGATGCCCAGTACGTTTTGTCCGGCTGTACAACCTTGATAGAATGCCCACTCGCTTTCAAGCTGATTGGCACCGCGCAACACACGTTCGTATGGACCGTAGTAACCTATGTTATTGCCGGGTTGTATCGTTAAGTTATCTTTCCTGCCTCGCAATGATAAAAAGTAGATAAGTGGATATAAATCGAGAAGTTCAATCGGTTGGAGCAACATTTCGTTGTGCTCTACTGCATTTCCCATTGGCACGGTAAGTTGTATTTGCCAAGCACTTACACCGGCTTCAACAAGTTTTTGATAAAGCAATGGCAGGTCATGTGCTGAGTTTCTGTTTATCTGCGTATTAACGCCGCAAACAATGCCAGCAGCTTTTAAGTGCGCTAGTGTTTTAAAACACTGCTCCCATGACCCTTGCTTTCCTCGCATAGCATCATGTTCCTTTGCTAGACCATCGATTGAAACCGACACGGTATCAATACCAGCTTGCGCCATGCGCTTAGCCGTTCCTGCAGATATACCATAGCCTCCAGTAGTCATAGTCGCTTTCATGCCAAAGCGCTTAATTTCTGAGGCAATCATTAGCCAGTCCGGTCTTAAGTACGCTTCACCGCCAATTAGCGTAACTTCTTTAATGCCTAAATCAGCCATTTGCTTGACCAAATCTAGAGCTTCCGTGGTACTCAACTCGTCCTCTCTTTTCGCGCCAGCTCGAGAACCGCAATGACTGCAGGCAAGGTTACATTTCAGCGTAATTTCCCATACAGCATAAGCTTTTCTTTGATACTTCTTAACGCGTATACCTAGCTTTACAATATCTTGATTCATCGTGTTGTACCTGAAAAATATTACTTTCTACTCATTAAGCAGTGTTTTAGCTATGCCTAGTACTGTTTAACTTGAATGTTCAAGTAATGTTGAGTGAACGAGTTGAGTTAACTAAGTAAGGATTACTACTTACTCAATATAGATTTCCGGGTTAGTGATAACGCCGTACATAGGAACTGAGCAGCTTAAAAAACTACAAGGCAATGTAATAGGACGGAAGAATTCAGAATCTTTTAGACCTCCTTCAATTGACTCCAGTAATGCTTTCGCTTTGGTTAGTTCCTTCATATCATTTGATGTTTGCTTCATTTTAGTAGCCTCAATGCTTGTTAATTTTCCATTTTAAGTTGGGGAGAGGTGAGGAGTGACCTCAACTCCTCACCTCCAGCGCTTCTTAACTGGTTCAGCCTCCCTGCCGTGCAGCGTCCGTGCTGAGTAACAGTGTCCGTACTGATCTAGCCAGTGCCGAAGCTAAACAAACCTTAGCAGCAAAAAAAAAAGCGTCAACAAGTGCCCGTTTGAGCGAAAAACTTCATAAATTGACTGCAAGCCTGCCATGCTGTGGGCTAGCGCCTAAGTTGCTTTTTTGCTGTGAAATCATTGCTTCGTAAATGCAAGGTTTTAGTACAGAAAAAGAGAGCGGATTTTTTTGTTGTGAAAAATACAATGTTTACTCAATTGTTGCCTTAGTTATTGAATTTTAATTGGTTTTAGTATTTTTGAGTGTTTTTGTGATTTTTACTCTCTTGCAGACTGGTGACGTGTTGCTAGTGTTGAAAATGTTTCGAGATAAGTGCTCTTTGGTCGTAATTTCAAAAGAGCTTTCAAGCGAATGTAAAGCGACAGTGTGAAAAACACACGACTGTTTAAACGCTGGTAAATCTGACTTCAAAGAACGCTGCCTTAAAACAGAAAAAGGCACATAGCGAGCACGAGTTGATAACCAGCTAAGCGAGCATAATTAAACATTTTTATAGATTTTGGAGAAGGGAAGCTAGGATGGGATCATTATTTAGACAACAAGCAGTCGACGCACAAAGCCAAAGGTTGGTAGGGGCAGTCTCTCTTGCCCAACCATTATCAATTAAACTGACGGTCGCTTTGATTGCCTTAGTTGTATTCTTTGTTCTTCTGTTTCTATTTAATGCAGAGTACGCGAGAAAAGAGACTGTTTCAGGTTTTTTAAGACCAGACAAAGGGGTAATCAAAAGCTACAGCAAACGCCAGGGTACAATTAGTCGTGTGCTCGTCGAAGAGGGGCAAAAAGTAAGCAAAGGCGAATTGTTGGTGACCATTGTTAGTCGCCAACATATGCAAAACGGTGAAGAGCTTAACGACAAACAAATCGGCGAAGTCAGGAAAAAACTAACGTTACTGGATGATGAGGCCGAGCAGCTTATTTTCTTTGAAAAAGAGGCTATGACTCGTTTGAGTGCACAAAAGCTCGCAACTGAGAGTGCGATCGTTGTTGTGAAGAATCAGCAAACACTGATGCGAGAAAAGCTCGACTTACTTAAATCGCAACAAAAGCAGTTTAATAAACTCCTTAAGCTTAACCACATCTCCAGTTTAGAGTTTCAGCAGCAACAAGAGCGCTTGCTCACTGTTAAGCAAGAGCTCGAAACACTTGCAGGCAACCTCATCAATCAAGAGAACAGGTTGGCAGAAATCAACTTCGATATTCTCAAAACCCCACAACAATACGTAGGGCAGGCGCGAGAGCTTAATAAGCAAAGAACTGACTTAACTCGTCTATTAAACGAAACGGAAACTAATCACAGCCATGCCATCCGTGCTACTCACAACGGTACGGTTACTTCAATCCAGGTCGTTGAAGGGCAGACATTAAATGCGTCTCGCCCCTTATTAACAATTGTGCCTGAGGGAGCCACTTTAATTGCTGAACTGTTATTGCCAACACGGTCAGCTGGTTTCGTTGAAGTAGGCGACATTGCTCGATTACGGTTTGAGGCATTTCCGCACCAACGCTTTGGGTTTATGGAAAGTCAGGTTTTAAACATAGAGAAAACACTCATTACACAAAACGATGTCGATTTTCCCATTGCATTATCAGAGCCAGTATATCGACTACAA
This sequence comes from Thalassotalea sp., assembly GCA_022448425.1. Classification (GTDB taxonomy): domain Bacteria; phylum Pseudomonadota; class Gammaproteobacteria; order Enterobacterales; family Alteromonadaceae; genus Thalassotalea_F. Next base: position 28,526 of record JAKVCY010000079.1, read on the forward strand.
GCGAATTTAAGTCAGCAGGCTATTAGCGGTTATGGGCACGCGTTTGCCCTTAAAAGTGGCATGCTATTTCAAGCTGATATTATTTTGGATAAGCGCTCTTTAATCGATTGGTTGCTGGACCCTATATACAGTTTAAGAGGCCGTATCGGCTAAAAGTTTGCTGTTGTTTTTCTGTCGGGGAAAGTGACAGGAAGGCGGCTAGCTTTAGGAATACTTTAGCGAGAACAACTAAAGCCAGCCATTAACCGCTGATCATTCAATACTGTTAAACAATGATTGCTCAGCTAATCAATAATATCCGATAGGAAGTCGGATAATTTGGAGTATAACACAATGCGTGAATTAAACATGTTGGAAGTGAGAGAAGTAAATGGTGGGGGCTTCTGGGTAGCCGCTGCTGCTGTTGCAACAAGCCCTGTAGTTGGTGCTGTAGCAGCGACCGCGACCGCTGGTCTAGTAGCATATGGTACTTATCGTTTATTAAAAGCTGCATTCTCGGAGTAACGCAATGAAAGAATTACAATTAAATGAAATAAAGGAAGTTAACGGTGGAAATCCTATTTTGGCCTACCTGGTAGTGCGCTACGTGGCGCAACGAGCTGTTGTTGCAGTTGCTCGTGGTGTTGCTGCGGGTGGAGTAGCTTACTTAACTAAAGAAGTATTTGAGTAATTAGATAGGGCTCGGTAACCCCGGTTATCAAGCCCTCGATTGGAAAGTCATATGTTTAGTAGAAATTGTCCAAATTGTGGAAAACTAGTTCCATGGCAAAAGAGAAAAGAGCTGTTAATAGTAGACACAATACATTGTGTCTACTGTACAAAGCCACTTTGCCTTAGCTTTAAGTATAGTTTCATAAATGCGCTTATCATAGGTGGTGCAACTGGCTTATTCCTATCGAGATATACCGATTTAAGCATTGAATTTATTGTTATTATTGCAGTTTTCGCCGGAGAAGGACTGCAACGGTGTTTAGATGCTTTGTTCCCTTTAAAAGTAGCAAAGGAATGATAAATGAAGTTTTACTTTTTCTTGTCATTGAGTATTTCGGTATGGGGAATTCTGCTTGCCGAATTAACACGTAAAAATAGTTCGAGTGGCTGGGCTACAGCTAATAGCTTACCCACTTTGTACTTATTTGGGATTCTAATTCTTGCCTTTTACTCTAGTATTCAAGTGTATAAATGTATGAAGGAGACTGTGTTCATTGCAAAAGAGCCTTAAACTAAAAGGTCAGTAAAGGTTCAAAAAATTTAATTTTTATCTAGAACAACTGAGGGATGAAGAATGAAACTATACGTATATGTTGCGCTTGCGCTCGTCTCATGGAGTATTGTGCTTCTTGAGCTACTGGGTTTTATTAGTTTGACTGGCGAAGCAAGCTCTGGCAGCTTTCTAAGTATACAGTTGCTGGGAATTTCACTAAGTACAATCTATTTTACTGCTCAGGCGATTTCACTGTTTAAGTTGAGAAGGGTTAAGCTCAACAAACAAACTTAAACCTCGGAGGTTAAACAGGTATTGCACGCAAGCTATTGGTTTTCTTTCTTGACGTTTTGATTTTCCAGCTACAAAAATACTTCAAGTATTCGCAATTTTTGTTCATGACTTTTGCTCGGCAAAGCGAATAACTTAGCGTTTAACACAAACGTATGCCCTCCTTTCAATACGGCTTATCGAGAAGCTTTTATTTAAAATATCCGACAACACGTAAAAAATCAGAGAAATTACTGTAAAGCTTAAAATTTATACGTGATCTTTAAAGAATACTTCTGTATAATCCTGCGCTCCCTACGTTACAAAGCTTGATTCTTTCCCGGAATTAAGCAACAGGCTCGATACTCGAAGGGGTAGAGCGAAGCCTTTAGAACCGATAACGCTAGGGCGTTATCAAGTTTAGTAACATTTTAATTTGGGTTTTTTAAATGAAAACTTTTGTAGCAAAAGCTGAAAGCGTAGAACGCGATTGGTTTGTAGTGGACGCTGAGAACAAAACTCTTGGTCGTATCGCTACTGAGATTGCTCGCCGTTTACGTGGTAAGCATAAACCAGAATACACTCCTCACTGTGACACAGGCGATTACATCGTTGTTGTTAACGCTGAGAAAGTAAAAGTAACAGGTAACAAAGCGAAAGGTAAAATCTACTACTCGCACACTGAGTTCCCTGGTGGTTTGAAGCAAATTAGCTTCGAAAAGCTTATCGATAAAGCGCCTGAGCGTGCTATCGAATTCGCGGTAAAAGGTATGCTTCCTAAAGGTCCTTTAGGTCGTCAAATGTACCGCAAGTTAAAAGTGTATGCTGGCCCTGAGCACAAGCATGCTGCACAACAACCACAACTTTTGGAGCTGTAAGCAATGGCTGATAATCAATATTACGGTACTGGTCGTCGCAAGAGCTCAACTGCTCGTGTGTTCATGAAAGCTGGTAACGGTGCAATCACAATTAACAAACGTGACATTTCTGAATTCTTCGGTCGTGAAACTGCTCGCATGGTAGTTCGTCAACCGCTTGAGTTAGTTGAATTGTTAGAGAAGTTCGACTTAAACATTACTGTTACAGGTGGTGGTAGTACTGGTCAAGCTGGTGCAATCCGTCACGGTATCACTCGTGCACTTATGCAGTACGACGAGTCATTACGTGGTGAACTACGTAAAGCTGGTTTCGTTACTCGTGATGCTCGTAAAGTTGAGCGTAAGAAGGTTGGTTTACACAAAGCACGTAAACGTCCTCAATTCTCAAAACGTTAATATTTCGTTTTCGAATGCAAAAACCGGCTTTATGCCGGTTTTTTTATGCCCAAAAACTACTATGCTCAAGGATTGAACAGCCAATTTACGGCCTTGAAATATTTTGTAATTAATTTGCGCAAAGTGTTGCAACCAAGGTTGAATTTCCTTGTAAAAAAAGGGGCTTTTCATTATGATCAGAAAAATTTTTTTGTCGCTAGTGTGCTCAATTAAGTGACTGATAAACACTAAATAAGAAGTATTATCATTTACTTGGTTGGAGCATAAAAATAATTGGAGAAATTGAATGAGCAATGCGCCCGTTGATAACGGCCGTCGACGCTTTCTAACCGCGGCTACTTCAGTCGTAGGTGGTGTAGGTGTTGTCGGTGTGGCTGTGCCTTTCATTGGTTCTTGGAACCCTAGTGCCAGAGCGAAAGCTGCTGGTGCTCCGGTTGAAGTCAATGTGAGTAAAATTGAGCCTGGTCAATTAGTTCGTGCTGAATGGCGTGGTAAACCAGTTTATGTGGTTCGTCGTACAGATAAAACCCTTGCAGATTTGGCTAAACACGATGATCAACTTCGTGACCCTAATTCAGCTGAGCCTCAGCAACCTGAATATGCCCAAAATGCGCATCGCTCCATTAAGCCAGAAATTATGGTTGCCTTAGGCGTATGTACTCACTTAGGTTGTGCTCCTACACATCACAAGGGCGATTTCGAGCAGCATGTTGCTGGCGTTACAGATGGTTTCTTCTGTCCTTGTCACGGTTCTAAATTCGATATGGCTGGCCGTGTATTCCAAGGTGTTCCTGCACCATTAAACCTATCAGTACCTGAGCATTCTTTCCCTAAAGAAGACACCTTATTAATTGGTGTTGCACCAGGAGAAGCGTAATGAATAACTTTCTAGCTTGGATAGAAGCACGTCTTCCAGTCATGGAAGCGATGAATAAACACGTTTTACAATACCCTGCACCAAAGAACTTTAACTTCTGGTATTTCTTTGGTTCTCTAGCAATGTTAGTACTTGTAAACCAAATCCTTACGGGTATCTGGTTAACAATGAACTACGAACCATCTGGCGATGGCGCATTTGCTTCAATTGAATACATCATGCGTGACGTAGACTACGGCTGGTTACTACGTTATATGCACTCAACGGGCGCTTCCGCGTTTTTCGTTGTTGTTTACTTACATATGTTCCGTGGCTTAATGTACGGTTCTTACCAGAAACCACGTGAGTTATTGTGGATCTTCGGTATGTTAATCTTCTTAGTATTAATGGCTGAAGCATTCATGGGTTACTTACTACCTTGGGGTAACATGAGTTACTGGGGGGCGCAGGTAATCATATCGCTCTTTGGTGCCGTACCTGTGGTAGGTGAAGACTTAGCTACATGGATCAAAGGTGACTACGTTATCTCTGGTGCTACGCTAAACCGTTTCTTCGCGTTACACGTTGTTGCACTTCCACTTGTATTAGTAGTGCTTGTGTTCTTACACATCTTAGCACTTCATGAAGTGGGTTCTAACAACCCTGACGGTGTGAACATCAAGAAGCCTAAAGGCAGTCAAAAGCCGGAAGAACTTTCTAAGTTTAAGTTCCACAAGCAGTACGCAGACAAGTACGATATTGTTGACGCAATTCCATTCCACCCGTACTACACGGTTAAGGATATTATGGGTGTTGCTGGTTTCTTAATCTTCTTCTGTTGGGTAATGTTCTTCTTCCCAGAAGGTGGTGGTTACTTCTTAGAAGCGCCTAACTTTACACCGGCAAATGGTCTTAAAACACCAGAGCATATCGCACCTGTATGGTACTTCGGTCCGTTCTACACAATCTTACGTGTTGTTCCGGACAAGCTGATGGGTACTATCCTAATGTTCGCTGCAATCGGTGTACTATTCGCGTTACCATGGTGTGACCGTGGTACGGTTAAATCGATTCGTTTCCGTAGCAAATGGCACTTATTGAACTTAATTCAGTTCTCTATTTGTTTCATTGCTTTAGGTATCCTAGGTACAATGCCAGCATCTGATATTGCTAACTTAATTGGTACCATTGCGACAATTGGTTACTTCGGATTCTTCTTGGCGATTTGGATTTACTCTAAGAACGAAAACACTAAGCCAGTACCAGAAAGGGTGACTAAATAATGAAAAAGCTATTTATTACATTATTAGCTATGGTGCCGGCATTGGCTTTTGCTGCTGGCCCGAGCCTACCTTTAGATTCTGCTAACAACGATTTAGCTGATAAAGAATCATTGAAGCGTGGCTTTAAAGCTTACATTAATTATTGCTTAGGTTGTCACGAGTTACAGTACCAGCGTTACAATCGTACTTTTGCTGACTTAGGCATTAGCGACGAAGAAGGTAAAGCTGAGTGGATGTATACTGGTGAGAAGGTTGGTGATCACATCACTAACTCAATGCCAGCTAAAGAAGCAGCTCAATGGTTTGGTTCGGCTCCACCGGACTTAACACTTGAAGCACGCTTCAGAAGCCCTGACTACATTTACACGTACTTACGTTCTTTCTATACAGATGAGAACCGTCCGTTTGGCGTAAACAACACAATCTTCCCAGATGTTGGTATGCCACACGTACTGCAGAACCTTCAAGGTGTTCGTACTAAAGACGAGAATGGTGTTCTTTCACCAGCTGTTGGCGGCACGATGACTGAGCAAGAGTACGACGCATTTGTTCGCGACTTAACAAACTTCCTTGAGTATGTTGGTGAGCCAAACAAATTAGAGCGTAAAGAATTAGGTAAGTGGGTAATTGGTTTCCTATTTATATTCTTCATCTTGTCTTACTTCTTGAAGAAAGAATACTGGCGTGACATTCACTAATTAGTGAAACCGCAGAATGCTCAAAGGCAGCCTAATGGCTGCCTTTTTTGTTGCCTTATTTTTGTACCTCATCGTTGCGATGTACTGAAATTACAACAAGGCGTATTAACTCTTTTCATAGCCGACAGAATCACTTCAAACACCTGCCTCAAATAAAGAGCTCGCGCTTGCATTTATGCCCTAACTGTTAGATATATTTCCGGAATTGAAGGAGCCAAGCCATTAATACTGTGAAACATGAATATTCACGCAAGGTTATATTCGGCTTTAACTGCTCTAGGCCGCATAAAATACGTAATTTTTAAAAGATCCCAACATTTATCGTAAATCTTTGTTGAACGTTTAATATCTGTACAATATACTCCAAAAAATATATTGCATACAATATGTGATATTCAATATATTTTTATAAGAATTAAAATAATGAGGGTTAAATAATGTCCACGTTCAGGAAGAGTACTTTTCAAGCACGCAAGTCACTTATCGCCATAGCAATATGCACTTCACTTGCTTTTAGTGCACCAGCAGTTCTAGCCGCTGATAAAGTTAACGGTAGTATGGCTGGTGAAATTGCGGTGCAGGACGGTCAGAAACTGGCAAATGTGCAGGTGATGATCAAGCATGAAAGCAAGGGTATTACGCGTAAAGCAACTACCGATAGCTATGGTAAATTTACTATTAGAGGCTTACCTATCGGTAACTACACCGTAACGTTTTCTAAAGATGGATTTGAAACCATTGAAGAAAAACAAATTCAAGTAAGAGCGGGTAGTACTGCAGGTTTTGATGTTGCGATGTATGAAGTTGGCATTGAGCGAATTGAAGTTACGGGTTCTAGTGTACAAGTTATTGATTTTGAGAGCTCAACTTCACAAATTTCGTTATCAGCTGACGATTTAGCTCTGTTACCGGTTGCTAGAGATTTAACGTCTGTTGCTTTACTCGCTCCGGGTTCTTCTCTTGCTGCTGACCAAGATGGTGACTACGGGCGTGGTGCTTCATTTAACGGGTCTTCAGTAGCTGAAAACGGATACTTCCTCAACGGCTTAAACATTACTGGCATCCGTAAAGGTCTTGGCTATATCGATATTCCTTGGGAATCGATTGCTCAGACAAATGTAGTTACCGGTGGCGTAAGTGCAGAGTATGGTCAGTTCATTGGTGGCGTGACTGATATGGTCACTAAATCGGGCGACAACGAATTCAAATTTGGCGTATCAGTAGACTATGTTCCTGGTTCATTAGCTTCCCAATCACCTGACACTTGGGGTTACAGCTTGGCTGCCGATGACAATGGTGATTATCCATTCGATCCTTTGCTGATTGATTACAACCAAGGAAATGAATATGACTCTAAGAGCTATAACATCTATGCAAGTGGTGCCATCATTGAGGATACCTTATTTTTCTACGGCATACTCAATCCGCAAAAATATACGAATGAATGGGCAACAGATTCTGGCGAATTCAAGCGTGAAGAGGGAACTGCTGATTTCTGGTTAGCAAAAATTGATTGGTATATTAACGAGAATCACAGTCTTGGCTTTACTGCCTTAAACAATGAATGGGAAGAAGACTACAAAACCGCCGACTACGATCTTGACACTAAATCTATCACTGGTGAGTTTAGTGACCCAGATGTGTCGACATGGGGTGGCGAGCTTTGGTCGGTTAACTATACCGGTATTATTACTGAAGACTTTACTGTCAGCGCAATTTACGGGGTAACCGAACAAGACACTGCGAGTATCAACCCGACTGCCGAACAATCTCGAACTTGGTGGCAAAACGATGACCTTAGCTGGACTAAGTTGGGTGATTGGGTAGGTACTTACAAAGACTACAAGCAAAACGATAAGCGAACACAATTCCGCGTTGACTTAGACTGGGAATTTGACGACCACACGTTGCGTGCAGGCTTTAGTCAGGAAGTTGTAGAGGTTTCAGATAACATCACTTATGCAGGTGACGGCTATCAATATGATTATCGCGTAATGACCCAAGGAACGTTGGACTGGATTAATGATAATCGCGCTGCCTTGGGACAGGGGCCTGCTGATATTAGTGTTGGTGATAGATTCTATCGTTCGCGTATATACACGCGAATCGGTACAGCTGAATCGAAGACTGCAGCTTTCTACCTTCAAGACTCATGGCGAATTACTGATGAATTGACGCTTAACCTTGGTGTGCGTAATAGTGCATTTAGTGCAGATACAGGTGAAGGTGATACGTACCTTGATATGAAAAACCAATGGGCTCCGCGCTTAGGTGCTATATGGGATGTTAACGGCGAAGGTAGAACAAAATTATTTGTTAACTATGGTCGTTACTACATGCCGATTTCACCTAACACATCAGTACGTATGACCTTGGGTGAGAGAAACCAGTACAACTATGCTAAATATGAATCCATCGATTCAGACAATCGACCTGTAAATTCAGAATCAATGTACCTACTAGACTATGGTGATGGTACTTTCACACAGCCATACCAAACGTTAGTGGATGCTGATTTAGACCCAATGTACAGTGACGAGATTTCACTCAGTGTTTCTCATGACCTTGATGGTAACTGGATTGTAGGTGCACGCTACATTTATCAAGAGTTAAAATCTTCAATCGAAGACACCAACATGAAGTACGTACTAGATAAGTGGTCAGCAGCTCACCCAGAAGAGGCAGCTAAGCTTGACCCTAATTGGAACACTAGCTCATCTTGGGTAGGTATTGTGATCAACCCAGGTTCGCCAGTACATCTTGCTTACGATCAAAACCAAGACGGTAAAATTTCAGGTAACGAAGGTGTAACTTGGTCAGCTGATTATATTGGCCTTCCTAAAGCAGAACGCAAATATCATGGGCTAGAGTTAACCATAGAAGGTTCGCCGTTTGAAGGCGCATACCTAAACGCGTCATACACTTACTCGAAGTCTGAAGGTAACACTGAAGGTTTAGTAAGTGGTGTCCATTCACAGGCTGACCCAGGTTGGTCTGGATCATTTGATAGCCCTGAGTTCACTGACCACTCATATGGTCGAACATCGAATGATATACCACATAAGTTCAAAGCATACGGTCGCTACGAGATCATGGATAACTTAAATCTAGGTGTTGTGTTGTTGGCGCAAGAAGGTCGTGCTCGCAATATTCTCGGCTACCATCCACAAGATGCGGACTCTTGTGCTCCAGAAAGAGATATTACTTGGTGTGAAGATTGGAATCGTCAGAACTTCTATTCAAACGGTCAGCCTTCACCTCGCGGATCTGGTGGTCATGGCGACTGGATTTATCAGTTAGATTTAAGCCTATCTTACTTTATCGATCTTGGGGATGCAGGCGCAGTAACCTTATCAGGGAAAGTGTTCAATGCACTTGATGCTGATACGACAAATACGTACAACGATATGAGTGAGTTTGACTATGTCATTGGTTCTGATAACCCGAACTACGGTAACCCAACTAGTTACCAGACACCGCGCTCATTCTTATTCCAAGCACGTTACGACTTCTAATATTCTTCGTAGATTATCCCTTTGGGCAACTTAACGGTTGCCCTTTTTTTAATCTCAATTGCTTAAGCTAAACACATATCAAGTTAACTGGACTGACCAGTTTCAATAAAAACCAGAAATCGGTTATCATACAGCCACTAGACGATATCTTCGTCTTTCCTTTCTAAACCTATTAATGGAGGCATTATGGCCGTAGCTGCAAACAAACGTTCTGTTATGACGTTATATTCTCACGCAGACGATATGTACAGTCATCAAACACGCATCGTTTTAGCAGAAAAAGGTGTAGGTGTTGATATTCACTTAGTTGACCTTGCAAACCTTCCAGAAGATCTAATCGATTTAAACCCATACGGTACCGTGCCTACACTTGTTGATCGTGAATTAGCTTTATATGAAGCTAAAATCATCATCGAGTACTTAGACGAGCGCTTCCCGCACCCACCATTGATGCCTGTATATCCTGTATCACGTGGTCGTAGCCGTTTAATGATGCATCGCATCGAGCAAGATTGGTACAGCCTTGCACACACGATTATGAATGGTGACGCTGATGCGGCAGAAAAAGCACGTATAGAGCTTAAAGAAAGCTTGTTAAGTGTTGCGCCTATCTTAAACGAAGCGCCATACTTTATGAGTGAAGAGTTCAGCCTAGTTGATTGTTACTTAGCGCCGCTATTATGGCGTTTACCAGTATTAGGTATTGAGTTAGCTGGTCAAGGCTCTCAAGAACTTAAAAGCTACATGCTTAAATTGTTCGAGCGCGAATCATTCCAAGCGTCACTAACTGAAGCTGAACGTGAACTGCGTTTTGGTAACCCTGCATAAGTATGTCTTCGACAATTAACATGACATCCAATAAGCCCTACATTGTTGGGGCTTTTTACGATTGGATTTCGGACAACGAGCTTACGCCTTATATCGTGGTTGATGTCAATGTCATGGGGGTACAAGTACCTATGGCATTCGTGAATGACGGTCAAATTGTCCTGAATATTTCATCGACAGCGGTTGGTAGTATCGTAATGGGTGGGAGTGCGATTGAATTTTCAGCGCGCTTTGGTGGCAAGCTTGAGCATTTATATGTTCCTTATGGCGCTATTGCTGCAATATACGCTAAGGAAAATGGCGCAGGTACATCATTGCCGATAGAGCACCCTGAAGAAGTTGATGGAGAGATTGCTAGCTCTCTAGAACTACAGAGCGTTGACAGCACTCAAACTAGTGTAGAAAGCAAAGAAGATAACGAGAAAAAAGATAAACCTCGTCCTACCCTTAAAGTAGTTAAGTAGTCTTCTCATTGCAACAAAGCAAATAATAAAAAAGGGTAGCATTAGCTGCCTTTTTTATTGCCTTTGCCATAGCGGCAAAAACCTGCCTATCTCAGCTCAAATTTAAGCCTGAGTAACGTACCCTTCTTCTCATATTCCTGTATTTACAGCATAAACAATCGCGCTACAGATATTGATGAGATTGAATAAATGTCCACCAACGTAAACCTATGCAAAGTAATGTAAAGTACTGTTTTTATATCGTAAATTAGTGTTTTTTAAATAAGTTTTGGCGCTGTTATTGCTTTTAGAGAATTGTTGATAAAAATCTTAATCTGGAGACGAACATGAATATTTCTGGCAATTCGGCAATGATGCCACCACCTATGACAGCCCAGTCAGTCTCAAGCAATCAAATGCAAGAAAGGTTTAAACTTGCTGATAGCGATGAGAGTGGCACATTAACCTTAGAAGAGATGCAGGCAAGCGCACCAGAAGGGCTAGATGCCGCAAAAGTAGGGCAGCTATTTAGTAAAATGGATGCGAACGGTGACGGTGAAGTTACTGAGCAAGAACAAAAGGAACTCCACGAAAAAATGGCTGAACGCATGGAGAAACTGCAGTCTAGCGCCCAAGGTAGTGGGCAGCTGGCGATGGGCTACGCGAGTCAGGGAAATACAACCAATGCCGTTGATTCGCTATTGGATAGGTTGGGTAACAGTGAAGACCTTGATGAAGCTCAACAAACAAAAGTTCAAGAAGCGATAGACATGCTATCGTCAAACTGCTCGCCGGAGTCAATGAAAAACGCGATGAGTGTGCTTCAGGATGTTATCCCCAGTGTCGATGTTCACGCCTAGAAAAGAAGAGTTTAGATAAAGCCTCTCTACTGCGTTTTACGTTGAAGGAGGCTTTGTAGTCAAGAAAGACTAATAAATCGGAAACGCTGCTAATAACCCCAATGCTTTGACATTACAGTGCTCCAACGCACTGTCTATGTCGTCAGCAGTTATGTCTAGTGAATCTAAAACTTGTGCATCGATAAAATTCTTTTTCGAATACATCCCAGGGTGAGAGTTGATAATGGCTAATCGAGAAGCAACGAATAGTAGGTTAGCTGCGGGCGATACTGACTCCGTAGGAACATGGTTGAACTCTCTTATTGGTTCGATAATAGTGTAAGGAATTTGCCAGAGTTTCAATAGCGCAGCACTGCAGTCGGCATACGTAAAGCCAAAAGTCTCTTTCTGCCGCTGCCATGGCGTATCATCACTTGTATATTCTTCACAATATTTAATTTCCTTTGGCGCATTGTGTACCATCGCAAGCGCGCCTAAATTGTGAAATAAGCCTGAGAGAAATATGGCATTAGTGTCAGGAACGTTTTTCTCTTTGGCGAGGAATTCACAAATTAGTGCACAATCGACACTAATTTCCCAAAACTTATCCATGTCAGCAACACTGGGGTCTATCTCTGAAAAGGCCGCAGTAACACCGTATGCGTTAACTAGATTAGATACTTCTTTTAAGCCGATGAGCAATAAGGCTCGTGGGATACTATCTATTTCTCTAGGAAACTGGAACATCGCACTATTTGCCATTTTCAATAATGTTGACGCAATAGCAGGTTCGAGCTCAATCACCTCTGCAAGCGCATCAAGGGAACAATCATCTTTGCTCAGCATATCGGTAAGTTTACTGTAGATATCGGGTAGCACACATAGCTCTTGTGCACTTTGAGCATACTCTAGCGGCGATTTCGTCATAGATTGACCTTTGTTTTTACAATAATTATTAGGAACCAAAGTCCATATTTGCAGGTTTTCATCTGACCATAGCTATCGACGGGTTACAATAAGTAATGCCAATTGAGATAAATATTCTTTTCAATATAGCCTTTCTCTAGGGAGGATGCGAAAACTTCGTTAGAATATGCTGCAATGTTAAAAAGTAATTACAATTATGAATAAAGATTTCATCTATTCAGTGGAATATAAGCTGGATAAACAGCACTTAAACGAATGCTTTGAGCAATCTGTCACCACCAAGACATTTGGCCAAGCATATGGCAAATCACTAGCATTTGTAGTCGTGGGGTTAGCCTTGCTTATAGCGACAACATTGTCTCCGTATTTAGGTAGTTTTATTGTTGCTTTGGGTATTGTTGAAGCACTGAGCGTGCGGTTTCAACAACCTTGGTGGGTTACCAGGCAGTTGTTGGGTAAAAGCGGTAACAACATGGTTAAACTCTCACTTGATCAAGATGGTATTAGCATCGAGTCACACCTTTTTAATCAACAGTTTCTGTGGTCGCAAGTCACTGATTGTCTTAATACAGACAAAGGATTTGTATTAACCATTGCAGGAACTAAGCAATACATCTCAAAAAGTCACTTGTCGGAAGAAGCGATAGCTTTTATGCTGTCTCAGGTTGCGAGTCGTTAGCTCAATACCGAATGATAAGGTTTTGTTAAGTATCTCTGTTTACTAATCACGTTGGATTGTCTCGTTTTTTGTTTACTTTAAAACTTCCACCATTGTTAACTGACAAGCGTTTTCTATTGTGCTTTTTCGCCTGTTGGGCAGTCATGTTGTTACTTGCCAACCTGCCAGCAGCAGACTATGCACGCTATATGATCTTTACATTGCTTGGTGTCGTTGGCGCAATTTTCGCTAATTCAACAGGAGCTGGCGGTGGAGTAGTCTTAATTCCGATGTTTAATCAATTAAACTTCACCGAAACGCAGGCAATAGCGACAAGTTTTGGCATTCAGTGTTTCGGTATGACCGCGGGTGGAATAACTTGGTGGCGTCATTACCGCAGTGAAAAGCGCGAATTGCGGTTGTGGCAGGGATTTAAGCGTATTATTTTAGTCGCTACACTCGCGTCAATTGCAGGAATTTGGTTGATCTACGGAACATCACAAAACTCGCCTGCAAGCCTTTCACAAAGCTTCAGTTGGTTCTCGCTTTTACTGGGCATTTTCATCATTGCCTCTGTTTATCTTATTAAACCGAAACGAGAGTCCAGCCAACTAATGTGGTGGGATTATCTCGCTATTGTGCTGATCTGCCTTGCAGGTGGGGCGATAACCGCTTGGCTATCGGTTGGGGTTGGTGAATTGCTCGCCATCTACTTAATACTGAGACGCTTCGACGTGACCATGGCTGTGGCCGCAGCGGTCATCGTGTCCGCATTTACTGTGTGGTCAGCGATATGGCAACACACGCTAATAAGTTTCGACGTCTATTGGCAAGTCGCGTTGTTTGCTGGACCAGGTGCCGTTATAGGCGGGATAATTGCAAAAACGCTTGTGACTTACTTGTCTGCGACGAGACTAAAGCTGTTTTTTGCCTTTTGGTTACTCGTCATTGGCGGGCTTGGTATATAAATGAGAATGATTCTCAAAAACCTTGACAGTACATTTGTAGTTAATTAACCTTGCGGACGTAAATAGTCTCGTCATAAAATTCATCGAAAATAAATTGAAAGCTTAAACTAAGGGCTCAATATGATTAAGAAAATTATTGGTTTGTCGGTACTTCTAGCGACATCGTTTTCATCGCTAGCAAGTGATGTAAACGTTTACTCATACCGTCAAGCATTCCTAGTTGAACCACTTTTCAACGAATTCACCAAGGAAACGGGTATCAAAGTTAATGTCGTATTTGCTAAGAAAGGTATGGCAGAGCGCTTAGCTCGTGAAGGTGAATTGAGCCCGGCAGATGTGCTATTAACAACTGATATCAGCCGCTTAATTGAGCTTCAGCAAGCAAACTTACTTCAGCCACTTCATTCTGATGTTGTAGAAAAAGTCATTCCTAGTCAATACCAAGCAGATGACAATACGTGGTTTGGTTTAACAGCACGTGTTCGTAACATTTTCTCTGCAAAGCGCCTTGGTGATATCGATGTAAGCTATGAAGATTTAGCTGACCCTAAATACAAAGGTAAAATTTGTACACGTAGTGGTAAGCACCCATACAATGTTGCTTTGGTCTCAGCAATGATTGCTGAGCATGGTGAAGCAAAAACCTTAGAGTGGTTAAAAGGTGTAAAAGCAAACTTAGCGCGTAAGCCTCAGGGCAATGACCGTGGTCAAGTTCAAGCTATTCACCAAGGTTTATGTGATGTTTCTCTAGGTAACAGTTACTACTTCGGTAAAATGTTAATGAACGATGAACAAAAAGTCTGGGCAGAGGCTGTTAACATTAACTTCCCTAACCAATCAAACCGTGGCGCTCACGTAAACATTTCGGGTGTTGGTATTGCTAAGCACTCTCCAAACCGTGACGCAGCGCAAGCACTTATTGAATTCCTAGTGTCTGAAAAAGCACAGCAAATGTATGCTGAAACAAACATGGAATATCCTGTTCGCGAAGGTGTTAAGAAATCAGACTTAGTTGCAAGCTGGGGCGAGTTCAAAATGGATGCGCTTCCATTAGAAACTATCGCAAAGCATAGAAAAGCTGCACTTAAGTTAATTGATCAGGCAAAATTTGATCTGTGATTTTTGGTCAACGCCATAGATTATGGCAATCGACAGTTTGGATAATTGCGCTGGCGCTCATAGCGCCAGTGTTGGTTATGCTCTATGCCAGCGTTGGTAGTTCAGGAGAACTCTTTTCTCATCTCTGGCAAACTGTTTTACCTACTTATATCGCAAATACGATAAAGCTTACCGTTCTCGTCGTATTACTGTCCTTGTGCTTTGGCATACCTGCCGCTCTACTTATCAGTCAAACTGACATTAAATCAGCCAAGTACCTTCGCTGGGCATTACTTCTACCGCTTGCTATGCCAGCATATTTAGTCGCTTATTTATATACCGATATTTTTGATTATGCAGGCCCTGTCCAGCGTGCATTGCGAGCATGGTTTGACTGGCAAACTGCTAGCGACTATTGGTTTTTTGATATTAGAACGTTAGGCGGTGCATCAGTAATTCTTGCACTCGTACTTTACCCTTACGTTTATATGCTCACAAGAACAGCGTTAGAGCAACAAGATAAGAGCCTTTTAAGAGCAAGCCGCACACTGGGGCTTAATGCATCGCAGGCACTTTTGAAAATAGCATTACCTTTGGCACGCCCAGCCATTATGGTGGCAGCAAGTTTAGTGATGATGGAGACCATCGCAGATTTTGCGACGGTGCAGTATTTTGCGGTTAATACACTAACTACAGCAATTTACGATACGTGGCTTGGCTATGGTGACTTAGCGGCAGCAAATGCATTAGCCAGTGTGCTGCTCCTGTTCGTGCTGTTCGCCGTGGTGGCAGAGCAAAAAAGTCGGGCTGGTCAGCGTCATCAGTCAGCTCGACCCAATACTTCCACAGATGTTATCTCTTTATCTACGGGGCAGCATATTTGGGGTAATGTCTTTTGCTGGAGTCTAGTGCTATTTGGCTTTGCATTGCCATTTGCCTTACTGATTGACATGGCATTGTCATATACAGACGAACAACAACTCGGCAAGTTAACCACTATAGGGCTAGAGACGCTAAAAGTCGCAGCATATGCCGCAACTATAGCGGTCATCTTGTCACTGCTTTTTGCACTGTTTCCACGCTTTTATCAAAACAGAGGTAATGGCTTACCCTTGCAACTTTCTGGCTTCGGCTATGCGGTACCTGGAACCGTACTTGCTATGGCATTAATGGCAACATTTGGTCCATTAGATCATTGGATAAACGATTTAGCCGCATCGTTAGGTCTTAGTAAACCTGGGCTTATTCTCTCAGGTACAACATTTGCGATTATCTTTGCCTTTGTGGTTCGTTTTGCTGCGATTGCTAATGGCACGATTAGCTCGGGTATTGCCAAAATCCCGCATTCAGTGGATAAAGCTCCTGCAAGTCTAGGTGTGGGCCTCGGTGCAACCTTAGTTCGCGTTCATCTTCCGCTATTAAAAGGAAGTGTATTAGTCGCTTGGCTATTGGTATTTGTTGAATCGATGAAAGAGCTACCGGCAGTATTATTGTTAAGGCCTTTTAACTTTGAAACCTTGAGTACGTTTATTTACCAATTGATTTCAGATGAACAATTGGAGCAGGGTGCAATAGGGGCTATTTTCATTGTCTTGTTTGGTTTAATTCCCATTGTTTGGTTGAACAAACAGGAAAAGGCTTAGGGGCTGTTTATTTTTGTTTAATCATTCTGCTGAGAGATAGAATTACTTTAATTAAGGCGAAAATTGTGTCATTTAGTCATCTAAATTGACGATTTTTAACGCAGAGTAAAGTGATTTTGGCCTCAGCCCTTCGGACAATGGCTATTTTTAACGCTAGCGGCATTAGCATTCACTCATTTGGAATGACCAAACTTCGTTCATGCTGCTTTGCAATCCTTAAAAATAGCCTATTGCAGAAAATATAAACAAAGGTCAACAGCCCCTAGTAAACGAAACTAGCTTTAGTCGTTTGTTTGGGCTTTTTAGAAAACTTTATATCCGTTAGACTAGGGTTCGCAGCGCTAGTTGAAAATTAATAAAAGAGTTACCTGATAGTGAACCCTGTACTTGCCATTAAAAATGTCGATGTAGCCATTGATCGTCAAGTGATTTTAACGAATATTGAATTTGCTCTCGATAGTGGCGAAATTCTCGGTTTAGTTGGGCCAAGTGGCTGTGGTAAGACAACCTTGCTTAATACCGTTGCAGGTTTTATTCCTCAGACGAAAGGTGATATCTGTATTGAAGACGATATTGTTATCAATACGTCGCATATGCTGGCGCCAGAAAAGCGCAAGGTGGGCATGATCTTTCAAGATTATGCGCTTTTTCCACACTTAACGATTTCTCAAAACATTCGCTTTGGTATAAAAGCACTTCCAAAAGAAGAGCAGCTAACGAGAGTTGAGGAACTCCTAAGCTTGCTTGCGCTTGACGGACTAGCTGATCGCTTTCCACATCAACTTTCCGGTGGCCAGCAGCAGCGTGTGGCAATTGCACGTGCAATTGCACCTCGCCCTAAACTGCTTTTGCTTGATGAACCTTTCTCAAATATTGATGCGCGTTTACGTCATTCATTAATGCTTGAGTTACGTCAGTTATTTAAATCGCAAAATATTACTGCTATTTTTGTGACCCACAATAAAGACGAAGTTTTTACCTTTGCTGATAAAATGGCAGTAATGGCTGCGGGCAATATTTTGCAATTCGACGCGCCTTCGGCAGTTTGTGCTGAGCCTGCAAATTATCAAGTTGCAGACTTTTTACAGTTGGGGAGTTGGCTCCCTTGTCGCATTAGCGAGAATACAATTGCTACGCAGTTGGGCAGTTTTCCTATTGCTGGTGGTAGTAATAATATTTCCGAGGATGATGACGCTATACTGATTAAGCCTCAGCATATTGACGTTAGTGCGAGTGAAGAAGGGCAATTAAAGGTGACGAATATTAGCGTTACCGAGCAAGGCTATCATTATTACTTGACTAGTTGCGATCAAGATAGTGCGCTTGCAATTGAACATCTAAGTGTTTATTCACCAGAAATCTATGAACTTAATCAGCCAGTTAATGTATCTGTAAGATCACATGCATTTTTAACCTTCACCACAAAGTGACACTTTTTCGCTTTTTTAACCCCTGTTGCTGGGCTCGGTAGGAAATGAAACTGGTCGCTGAGCTGTAGCCCTTTAAAAATAATAGGTCTTCAAAAAGTGCCCAGTTAAGCATACTTGAAATGCCCGGCTAAGCGGGTGTTCTTACCTTAAAATTCCGGTTAATTTTGAAATCAACATATAAGTTGGACGCAGGTAACTACTTGTCACGGCTATAATTTATTAGCAACAAGTTATAAAAAATTATATCAGGTTTTTGCTTGAGGTATAGATTTTTTAGGATTGAAAAAGGGGGAAGAAGCGTGAGAAAAAATGTGAGGTTATTACTGAATCGACCAGATTTTCCTAGACACAAATAAGTTGTAAACTTTGTGTCCTAGGAGGATGAATGAGCGCTAAAAGATTTCCCGAAGAATTTAAGATTCAGGCCGTTAAGCAAGTGACTGAAAAAGGTCACTCCGTCGCAAGCGTTGCTGAACGGTTAGATATCTCGACAAATAGTCTTTATATCTGGTTAAAACACTCGGCAAGTCGTTGGCTGGTTGATGCAATCGATGATGCATACTGATTTAGTCTTAAGTGCATTACTCGCTGCTGTATGGCGAAGAAAACCTAAACAAACGGTTATTATACATTCCGATCAAGGCAGCCAATTTACAGGTTATGACTTGCAACGATTTGCTGTTGAGCATAATTTATCACTCAGTATGAGTCGCAGAGGTAACTGCCATGATAATGCTGTTGCTGAAAGCTTCTTTCAGTTGCTAAAACGTGAACGGATCAAGCGAAGAAAATACAAAAATAGAGAAAAAGCTAAGGAAGATATTTTCGATTACATCGAAATGTTTTATAACAGTAAACGTAAACATGGTTATCTAAATAATCAGTCTCCGACTGACTATGATAAAACCTTTTTTCTTTTGGAGCAAAAGGTCCACAGTCAGTCGTAAGAAGTAAGTTGCGCAAACATTGTCACGGTTTGGATTTTCCAAGTTCTAGCCCTGTCAAATTATTTATCATCGCCCAGCAAAGGTCTAGTCATAAAAAGCCACTCTATGAGTTATATGAAGATGAAAGTAATACTCAAGAAGTTAACATTGGCTTTCCTTCTTCAGATGAGCAGCTTGTTGAAGAAGTAATTCATGAAGCTTATAAGAAGCACTATGATGGTCTTAAAAATCAACTACTTGGTATGATTAAATCGCAAAATCCAGCATTTTTTGAAAAACTAGTTGTCGATTTACTGCTTAAAATGGGCTACGGATGGAATCAAACAACTTCAGGAAGGATAACTGGAGGGGCAGGTGATGGAGGAATAGATGGAATTATTAGTGAAGATAAGCTTGGCTTGGATAATATTTATATCCAAGCTAAAAGATATGATTCTACAAAAATACCTCCAAAAGAAGTTAGAGACTTTGCGGGGGCTATGCTTGGGGAAGGTGCAAGAAAAGGAGTCTTTTTTACAACCTCAGAATTTTCTAAACAGGCTGTAAAATATGCAAATGAAGTTCAAGGTTTATCTATAACATTGGTTGATGGTGAGTTCTTAGCGGAATTGTTAGTGCAACATGAGATGGGAATTGCGCCATTAAAAAAATATACGGTATATGAAGTTGATAAAAACTTCTTTAACGAGGATTAGTAATGAAGTCTAAAATAGTTAGCTCGGAGAGCATAATTCGTATAAATAAACTTAAAGGAATATCTATATTAACTGTTTTCTTATTTGTCTTTTTGAATAACACTTTACCCGAAAACTATAGTAACTGGTGGGATAGTTACATTGTTTCAGGTATCCCAGAAACAATTCAATTCATTGTTCCTTCGATTGTATTATCGACACTTATCTCTATTTACTTTTATAGTGGAGACCCTTTATTTAAAAAGAAGGGAGAAATAAATACTTGGATAAAAACTCTTTTTCCAAGCAATCTTTTAATTGAAAAATATGCTGTAAATGAACATGAAGCGAACTCACTCTGGTTCAAATATTTTAACCAATGGCAACATAAAGAACATCCTAATCACACTTTTTTAAAAAAGTCCCACTCGTTTAGCTACAATGCACGACTGGTTTACTTTTTAATATTCACGTTTGATATTTTTTCTATTATTTCATTAATACTATTTGTCTTCTCTCTTTTTATTAAAGCTCAAATATCTTATTTAATTATTTTATTGATATTTTCATCAATGAGGTTTGTTTTATCTTATTTTAATAAACCAGCGAAATTAGATGAGAATGGAATTGTAATATCTCCGCCAACAGGTGTTTGGCATTCTGTAGAGAGTAGTTTTCTGGAGTCCAAAAGTCGCTTTGATAGAGAGGTTGTCTCGAAATGTGAAACAATTGATATGGCAGAAGAGCTTATTGAAAGTATGAGTGAAAAGTGAACCAAATAATTTTTTTAAGTACCGTAGGTGTGCAAAATGAGTAATCAACAAAACATTGAGTTTATTGATGTAACAAAGTTAAATTTAGATAAATCTAACCCCCGCTTACCAGCAAAGTTTCGAAAAAGCGTGCCATCAAGATCGGACATAGTAAATTGGATGCTAAATGATGCATCGATCATTGAACTGATGCTAGCAATAGGCCAATCAGGCTTTTTTATTGGCGAAGCTTTATTGGTTGTTGAAGAAAAAAAAGACGAGTTTATAGTAATTGAGGGAAATAGACGTTTAACTTCAACAATACTGTTGAATGAACCTGAACTTGCCGAGCTTCACAAAAAGAAAATCGAACAGGTATTAACGGAAACTAGTGAGCGACCAAATAAAATCCCATGCATAATTTTTTCATCTCGGGATGAAATAACAAAGTATTTAGGCTACAGGCATGTAACAGGAGTGAAGTCATGGGGAATATTACCCAAAGCTAGATATTTAAGTGAGCTAAGGGAAGATTTAGCCCATTTACCGTTTATTAAGCAATGTAGAGAACTAGCAAAATCTATCGGCAGTAGAAGTGATCATGTTAGAAAATTGTTAGTAGCTTACCAAGTATACGAAGCTATTGAAGATGAAGGTTTTTTTCAGATAAAAGACCTTGATGAAACCTCCTTATACTTTAACTATTACGCTGATTCTTTGAGCCGTGACAATATCAGAAATTTTATCAATATTGATATGAAATCAGAAGACCCTGCCTCAGAGTTAGATATCGATAACTTAAAAGAGCTAACTCAGTGGTTTTTCGAAAAAAATGAACAAAACAAAAGCCGAGTGATCGGAGATAGTAAGCATTTGTCAATGTTGGATAAGGTGCTTTCGAATAAGGAGGCTACAGAATACTTTCAAACAGGTACTGGCTCAATACTAGATGCATACCAATTAGTCTCTGTAACTGCGGATTCATTTAATCAAGAAGTTGAAATGTCATTGTCAGGTCTCAAAAGAGCACAAAACATAATTCACAAAGTTGAACAGCACCACGATACTGTAAAAACAAAATTGAAAGAGATCTTTACTCTAGCGAAAAATATGAATGCTATCGTGGTTTCATTAGAGGAAGACAGTTGGGATGATTGAGTTTAAGTCGTTGGAGAAAACTCCAACACATGCTCAAGATAAATCACATTATTTCTGTGACTATATTGAGCTGATTGTTCTTTGCGATGGAGAAGACGGAGTTTCAGTATCAGATATCTATGATCGGTTTCTTGAAGATGAAAGAATTCAAGAAATAGGTTCTGATGATGGAGCGGAGTCTAATGAAAAGTGGATTTCAAAAATAGAAGATTGGTTTTCTGAAATTGAAGCTCGTATATTTGCTTATGGTGATCATTATCCTTTTGAGTTGATAGAACGAAGGCTTAAACTAAAGAGTGCCCAAACGGATGAAAATCTTGTTTATTTAGGTTTATTATTATGTTCTTCTTTGTCTTATCTAGATAAGACAGATATTTTTACTAGTGCTTTTGAGTACCTTTCTTTTTGCGCAACTAAAAATTATTTACCAGAAATAGCCGAAGTCCATATCTTTGGAGTTTCGAGTAAAAACAACGTTCGATACACAGGTAGTCTTGAAGAAAAAATAAGAAAATTTGCTGTAGATATTAATGAGTCAGTTAGTACTAAGCCGAATGTTTTTAGAGATCGAGATAACGGTGATGGAGGGCTAGATATAGTTGCTTGGGTTCCTTTTGAATCTGACATTAATTTAGATAAAAAGCAGTTGTTTGTGGGACAAAGCGCTTCAGGACTTAATTGGAAAGACAAACAAGCTAGTGTTGATAGACTGAAAAACTATTTAAATCTAGCCACAGCTCCTCTAAATGTGCTGTACGTTCCCTTTGACTTTAGGGATAGTGAAAGGCAGTTTTCTGAGAATTATCTTATTACTTCAGATCTTATTTTCGACCGCCATCGTCTGATAAAACTTCTAACTCCCGACGTAGTATTTGACGGAGAATTGGGCATTAAGTTTAAATCACATATTGAGTCTGCTATTGAATTTGAAGAAGATCTTGTTTGATATAATACAGTTCAATTTAGCTATAGTGCTAACTCACAACAACTAATGAGTTAGCACTATATTTATAATGAAGATGAAAATTGTATTAAATTCCTATGGTTTCGTAGAGAGCCAATCCCATGCTCTACATGTGATGCCCACGCAATTTGCAGCTCTTTGCCCTCTAATTCAGGATACTTTTTCTTAAGGAGTAATTCAGTAATCAATTGTGTTTTGCCAAGCCAAGTGAGTTTATCCAATGTAAGACTACCATCAAGCTTATATTCAATGTTTGGCTGATAAATATAGTCAGACTCTATTGAACGAAAAAATGCGATACGAGCTGATACATTAGGAGTAATACCCGTATTCGCTTTGAGTTTTTTAAGCTGTTCTTCAACAGTACGGTTTAATTGCATTCTGTTGGGTAACATTATACTGCCTCCTTTTGAGCAACAATTGGGGGCGTTTTCCAAAAGTAACCTTCATTCAAAGTTGAACATTTAGTTTGCTCATCAAACTCAATTTCGAAAGCATGTGAAATTTCGTGAGTCATTGCGCTAAAGAAGTCTTCATCAACCTCCGTATCGGTTGATAACAAAATGACTTGTTCACCCGCTTCAGGGAAGTAATGCTTAACCAGTTTGTCTCGATGTTTTGAATCTAACCTGCCTAGCGGAGTATCAACCACCACAGGTAAAACTTTACCTGAGAGTTTTCCAAGCGCTTCTAATATGGCAAAGGCAAAAACTTGTTTTTCACCGGCAGACATAGATTTCCGGTTAATCGCAATATCATCAGCATCAACAAGTGTTACATCAAATGTATTAGGGGTTATCTTCGCTGAAAGTTTAAGATCTTCTTTACGAGCTAGCTTACGATAAGATTGGGCGAATAATTCTTCTAATTGGCTGACACGCATTTCAGTAAGCTGTGTAGAAAACTCCTGTAATACTTTACTGGTTGAATCTACTCGACTAACTGCTTTTGAAATAGACGCTTCTGTTTTCTGACTGGTATAAAGCTTTTCCAATTTTTTTGCTAACTCTAATGCTTTAGTAATTAACGATTTCGCTTTAACCAAGTGAAGACCGTATTGAGTTTTAAGCTTGTGCTTTTCAGTGTCTAACTTACGTAAATTTTCATAAAGACTTGTAAGTTCTTCTTCGTCTGGTGCTCGTTGAATGTTTATCGAGACTGATTCTAAGGCTTGTTCTGTTTCTATCAACTCTTGAGTTAGCTCTTTACAGTGCGCTTTAGCGGTTGATGAATCTTCCATTTGAGCTTGAATCAAGTTGAAGTCTGTATTTGATATATCAAGCTCAACTTTATCAATTGATGGTTCAGTTACTGAGCTAAAGTATTCGGAAATTGTCGCTAATAACTTATCTGAATCACTTTTAAATTGAGATTTTATTACTGTTTCTAATCCCGTTAAGTTTTCATTTAATTTATTTAAAAAAGCTTGAGATTCTTTTATTTCTTGCTCTTTGGATAGTGCTTCTATTAATTCAGCTATTGCATTAGGCGCTAATGCTAATGGAAATGCCCCATCTAATTCGCCAAGTAATTTAGTTTCTAAAATCGCTTTATGCTTAATTAAGTCACTTGCCTTATCTTTTTCATCATTTTTAGTTTTAGCCCAGGCACCACCACGATCTTGTATTTTTTGCTCGGCTTCACGAACATGTAACTCAAGATCAGCTAATTTCCTTTTAACCTGATCTTCGCTTTCACGTTCTTTATTGGCTTGTAATAGTAGTTCTTTTTTTTCTAGCTCAAGTTCACCGATTACTTTAACGGTTTTAGCATCTGCCGCTTTTTGACTGATCTGTTTTATATAAATATCTAAGTCATCAGAAAGGCGATTAATTACATCAATCCCTAATAGCTTCTGAACTGCTTCTTTGAGGTATGAGCCTGTATCATCTTCAGCAAGCTCAGCAATTTTTTCACCATCAAAAAAGAACAAATCGCCAATGCCGGGAGGCACTAATTCATGAAGGAAACTTTGAACTTGTTCCGTAGTAAGCGATTCTTCGCAGACATCATTTTTGAACAGAATAAGGGATTCATCTGCATCTAATGACCAGTTACGTACAACACGATACGTACTATGTTCGCCTTGATGGGTATGAGTAAACTCTAAACTTACTTTAGCAACAGGGTCTGTAGTGTCTTTTACTGCTTTCTTGTTAATTTGTTCCGCTAAATATTCATTAAAGTCTTTTTTCGATACAGCGTTACCAATCGCTTTTCTACCCAACAACGCTAAACGGATAGCAGTTAATATTGACGTTTTACCCGCACCGTTCAAACCACCGAATAAGACAACAGGCTTAGATAGCAATCCGTCTCTTCTAGGTGCTAGATCAATATTATGCGGACCGTCAAAAACACGGAAATTTTCTAAGGAAAGTGTTTTAAAAATCATTACAAACCTTCCTTTTCAATTAACTTATTTAATTGCTCTAATTCTTCAGTGATAGAAACAACTTCTTTTGATTGACGCATTTGATTTTGTCGGCTTTCTAGATTTTTCTCGATAATTTCTTCTGCTGACTCCCAGTCTTGCTGAACAATTTTACCAATCTTTGTAAAAATTCCTGTTCTACGAGATAAGCCACTCATTGATGTTTCTAAATCAATAAGCTTTTTGATCATTTGTGGAGCAACATCATATTTAGGTGCTAGTTCGTTTATTAACTTAGCTTCTTCATGACTAAATTGATTAGTGTCATCAACTGTCCAATCCAAATCATATCCAAAAACTTCATGGAATATCTTTGGTAATGAATCTTCCCAATCAGGTTCGTTAGGATCATTCAGCCATTCATGTCGCACAGCGTGAAGCTCTGGAACTGTAATTAGTTCAAGATCTTTACTTATTTTGTTTAGTTCTTTTTGGGTTTCTAGTAGTTCTCTTAAGAATTCTTTCCTGAAAGATAATAGATATGGGCCATATGTATAACCTTCGGTCATTTCCTTTTTGCCATCAACGGTCAAAGTTTTAAATGCCATTCTACCGTCTCTACGAATATGACTGCGGTATTTCCCTTTATCCTCAATAATAGTGGTGTCGGCCAGTCTGTTACGTAAGTCAAGTAATGGCTTCATCCATTCTTCACCATTTTGAATCAAGCTTTCCATCGCTCTATCTTTAGTTACAACAGTACAAGTCCAGCAACCAAAACGTGAGTTACCACATGAAGGGGTAGTTTCATCAATAACCATTGGGCATTCGCCTTGGCCTGAAGAGTCTTTGTATAAGTTCCAGAGAATAAGGTTTTTACCGCCCCATGGGTTTTCCCACTCTAGGTCGTATCTATCAGACCACTTGTTTCTGGTCCCGTTAGGTGTTTCTTCGCTTACAAGGTGGCATAAACGCAAAATTTTCCATACGTCATCTACATGCCATGTATCAATTGGCGTATAAATAAATGCATTTGATAATGTTGTATGTTTTGCTAATGCTGAACCATCAATTTTATGTTTAGCAATGACTTGCGCACGAGATGCACTTTCCTGAGAACGAGAACCTAAAACAACAATAACTTCATCATATTGACTTACTTTGTCAGTAATAAATGTGCTTACGGGATCTATCTTCATCCGTTCAGTACACCACCTAAAGCTTCTTGTAGGTGCAGGGTAGCCTTTGCCTAATAAGTTTGCCCAAAATGTTTCATTCGTTTTAGGAACTACTTTATGTGAAGTTATCGGTAGGTTATCTCTTTTAGCACCTCGCTCAATCGCTTCAAGTGAGTTATTGACGTGATTAACAACGATAGGTGTTTCTACTAAAGTATCTGAAGCGACAACGAATACTGGTTTATGACGCTCTTCTGGTTTTAAACCAAGCAATGCCATATAAATTAGTGCCATTACTGCGGATGAGTCTTTACCACCACTATATCCAATAACCCAAGGGCGATTATCAGCTAGGTAAACACGCTGTGTATCGGCAATATATTCGCTCAGGTATCGCCCTGAAAACCGCTCATTCTCGATGAAGTCGATATATTCTTCATCGAGATCATGCTTATTTAATAAATTCATGCGTTAAGTAATTCTTTTTCTTTTGTTAGATCTTCATTTGAAATAGGAAGGTCAATTTGTCGTTTTATTTCGGTTGCTGTTAAGAATATATTTGAGACGGCTTTTGATAGTCGACCATGTTGCATGGCTCGGTTTGACCAATCAGAATTAGATTTAAGCCAATTAATTTGTTTTAAAGCTTCGAATTTTTTAGTTTGCTCAGCTTTACTAAGTATGCAGATTTCTTTACCAACAATAGCTAACGCTTGAAGTCCAATACCATGTGCTGTAATAAATTCTTGTCTGAACTCTGCGGCAGATAATGTTTTAGCCTGCACTTGTTGCCATTCAACCATGTGCTTATTTAATGTATTCCAAAAACTTTCTGCTAGTTTCTGCTCTTCGTCGTTAAAGCCATCTTTAGCACCTTTTCCAAAAAGTGCTCTTGTTGCTTGTTTGATGCCACTTAATGTAAATATCTTACTGCTTCTTACAGAGATTGTTGAACGCTCAAATTCTGTAAAACCAACAAATGGTTTTGCATTCATTGATAAATAGCGAGCAAGCTCAGATGCCTGATCTCTGTGATCATAAAGAGTTCCTAATGAAGAACTGGGTCTGACAGCGTATTTATTTAAATCAGCAAACATTTGCTGACTACGCTCGATACCTTCAGAAACAAAAAACAAAACGGCAATATTGTCTTGCCCTAATTCGGGATTTTCTTTGATTGCTTCTTCAATTGCAGCTCTACGGTGCTGACCATCGTTGATTAACATTTGAGAATCCATAGGTACACTTAAAGTTCCCATATTGTTAATACCATCGGCTTCTATAAATTTAAAATCTGATTCAGATTCAACAGACGCTGTTAACGCTGAAAACACGTACTCCTTAGGAGAGTCCACAAGGTAGCGGGTCATTTCAGGGATGCGACTTTTATTTAGTGTACGTTGTGCTCTTAACTCAGCAGGTACTTCTTCTTCGTTATAACTAAATATCTTAGGGATTATACGTAATGGGCATGTTGCTATGTAAAATGGTTTTCCGGCTTGTACTGCTCTAATAGCAGGAAAGGAGTAGCAATAGCTGTTGTCGAAAGAGTCCATAGTTTATAAGATTTATTACGTATTTGTACGTAATAATATCACGTACAAACTGTCTTATGAACTGTAATATTGATTTTGTACGTGATTATTTTTAGAAAAATTAGTCTTTTTTATTAATAACTACTTCAATATTTTTACTATCACCAGCAAACCATTTTTGAACATAGATATTACCAATAACTGGCGGCATCCCATCTTCTGGCACTTCTTTATATCTAATGCTGTTTTTGTTCTGCTTTTCGAATTCAAATTTAACTTTCTTTTCTGTCATTACTCTAATCTTATAATCAATTCTATGAGTGAGTTTACAAGCTTGAAAGTTCAAATGGTATATATACGATAGCCTTTTATTTGTTTATTTAGAGAAGCAAGTTTGCCATTAAATTCAGCCATAGACATATGCTGTTCACCACTTGCATCTACAACACCTAACTTGATGAGTTTTTTATCTAAGCGCTGCTGATCTTTATAGCGTTCATCTTTTGGTGTCATGAACTCATGTTTATTCAACAGAGGTGGACGTTTAACTTCATTAACGTAGTCAAAGTAATCAATATCTTGCTGGGCAAGCTTTACTTTTACACGTTCTACAATACGCGGTATAGGTTTATTAAGAAAGTCGTCATAAACCATAAATGTTACTTTGCCTGATGTAAGGTGGACTTTAATTACATCCGACTCATTCCAATCACCATACATAACCGCAGCTGCACCAGCATAAATTCTTAAAATAACTGGCAGTTCATTGATGTATTTCGCATGAAGAAGAAGAGAATGTTCAGCATTATAAATTGAAGGGATATATTTTGATGCTTTAAGCGCTGAATCTTGGAGTAGCTCGTTATTGGCAATTTGAAATAGCAACTCTTTGGCTTCTTCACGGCCTGAGTTAATCGATAAAAACAGCGCTTTGATATCACGCCTCTTTTCCTCAGACATGTTCTTATACGGTAATCGTTTAGAGAAAAGTTCTAATGCAAAATAAACAAGGTAATCTTCTTGCCTCAAGGCCTTTGCTTGTTCAAATTGCTTTTTTCTTTCACCATTTATTAATAGGTTAAATAATTTCTTTGCGCTACCAAATGTATTTATTACTTCTTTAGATTCATTAAATTCATCTGACGCAGGTAAGCGTCCAAATGTTAGTACTGTATTCCAGTAGTCTTCAACCAATTGGTGGTGTTTCTCTAATAACAAAGTATTTCTCTCAGATTTTAAAGGAGCTTTATTAAGTGTTGTCCACTGTCTATGCCTTCTTAGTTTTGAGGATAGATATTTCTGCTCTTCTAACTCATCTTTAAAAATAATGAAAATACCGGGACCGGCAGAGATAGCAGGCTTTTCTAAAGAATCTTCAATAAAGAGTTGTAGTTCACTTTGAAAATAATATTTTTGAAAGGTATTTCGTGAAGTGATGACACCATCTTTATAGGGTGTCATTTGTGAGAGTTTAGACTCACTTGTTAGCATGCAAGATACAATTAAAAATTTGTCTGATAATGCAAAAGCATTGTGAAGTGCTTCTATTCTTTCAGCTACATCTTCAATAACATTTAGAACAAAACCTAAGTTAACAACGTCAGCATTGTATAGTTCGGCATCAGGCTTAAAGTTTGGATCCCAACCTGATGCATCAATACCATTGGCTTGCAGCTCAGAAATATCATCACCTAGACCACATCCATAATCAAAAACACTGTAATCACCGTTTAGGTAACCTTTATTGAATAGTATTTTCAGTGGGCTGCTCAATCCATGACGTACAATTGCTGTTTTATGCCGATCTATTTTTTTATCATCATTAGTAAGTGCGCTTGTACGAAATAAACGTCCATCAACTAATTCATACCCAGCAGATGTTATTGTAGATTCCCATCCAAGCTTAAATCCTATTGCTCTTGAATTTTCGTATAGTCCTGCTTGCTCTCCCTCTTGGGTTATAATCAAAAACTCTTCATAAAAGGGGTGCTCTTTAGTAACCATTAGTTCTTTTCTGTGAAGCACTGGAGGGTTATCTGTATTTAAATAGTCATTTAATCGGTGATATTTTCTATCAAGGTCTATAAACAAGCTTTTAGCTAAAGCTGGATACGATTCTTCGCTAAAATTAGGGTAGATTAGTAAAGAAAACTTAAAATCATTTTTCCAGAATTTGGCGATATTCCAATCATAGTCTTCTAGTTTTAAGGCTGATTGAATTCTATTTAGAAAAGATGTTAACTGTTCATTTTGAAGTGCTGATTTGTGAATATAGACAGCTTGCGGTGTTAATTTTCCACAAGGTAAATCTTTAATTAATAATTGAAATTGCTCAAGATTCATTACTTTTACCAATGGTTATGTTCCCGCTAAGTGTTGTTGAGCTTTGAACAGGTTGTTTTTGTTAGGGTTTTCATTTGTATCTAAAAATCTAAACCAACCTAAGTAATTTTCTAAATACTTAGTCGCCACACCATGAAACCTAGCCATCCAAGCCTTTAATCGGCTGTGATATGCATTAACATTTTGAATGTGGAATACCTTTTCAATCACTTGTACACCAGCAGCTACATCTAGCCGTTTGTCAATTAAATCATTGCCCTGTGCAAACTTGATATAAGATCTAAATCCATCAGTACACAAGACGCTATCTTTTATTATTTTACCTTGTAGCTCTTTATTGAGCTGCTCTGTAGAGGTTGAAGGAATTATAGTCTCATATGTATGCTTACCTCTATCTCGTACTGTTAAGACTGGCACCCACTCTTCTTTAGAGCGTCCTCGCTTTTTTGCTTTCATCCCTCTTTTTCTTGGCTTTCGCTCAAGTGTACGACTTCCTTTTTCTGAGCGTGCAAACAGCGTTTCATCAGCTTCAACGA
>JAKVCY010000008.1 GCA_022448425.1 Thalassotalea sp.
ACTTTTTGAAAAACTTTTTATTAAAAATTAGTAAAATGTTTTTCTAAGTTATCTGACCCGTTTAACCGCTATATAAAGCCACTAAACTGTTCAAAACAGACTTCTTAGGTCTCCCTGAGAAGTGGATGCGAATTTTAGACATTTTTATGGAGACGTCAACACCTTTTTGAAAGTTTTTTGAAATTTATGTGTAAACGTTCAAATAACGTACAAACCTTATGACTTATGGCGTAATGGTATGTAGAAGAAATAAAAAAGGCGCACATAGCGCCTTTCTCTATTGTTCTTTGGTTTAACAGAAAAAATCACTAAACACCTATTTTTTAATAGTATTTTACGTCTTTGATTTCCTGTTTTTGGGTCGATGCGACATAAATATCATAGACATCTTTAAAGTCTACGCTTAACTCCGTGGTGTAGGTGTCACCTACTGGGTAACTCTTTATAACCTTTGCCCCACGAATAATGCCCTGAACAGAAGCTTTGAGCTGCTGGTTTTCAATTAGCAATTCGCCCATTGTGACATTGCTTGCAATTTGTTGCCCATACACTTGCTCTGCAAGTTCCGCATAAGCGGCAAGTTTTGACGCTTTTATTGCCATCAACATCCGTTGAGTTTCATTGGGAGATTTCTGCAAACTAATAGGAGCATGCCCGATAGCATAAACCACAGGAAATGATTCCGGTTTCACTAGTTGCCAGCTTACATGTTTATCATATATAGAAGAACACCCGGACAAGCCCAGCAAAAGCAACAACGTATAAATGCTAGCTCTATTCATATGTCACCTACTGCTGAATTCTTACCGCTCGGGCATTTTCTGCCAAGTTTTCGCTTGAACGAATGATCATGCCGTCCTTCATTTTGACATTCTCGTCGCGATTCACCTTATCGCCCAGTACCCACTTTGGAATAAACGATTGTGCTGTAGCTACAACCACGCGCGATTGCATACCTATCATACGAGCGTTTACGATGATGCCAGTTTCTTGTTCCATCATGGTGCCAGTAACCACGTAGTCAATTATTTGTCGTTCAGGTAACTCTTTCCAATCGCGGCTAAATACGTAATCACCGTCTTTCGTTACTCTAATATGGCCCGTCGTTTTGTAATCAACAACGACCATACCGTGTCGTTGCAGCTCATGAACAAAGTTTTCCGAGAGCTGATTACCCAGCCAGTTGGTAGATTCAAGGTCATCCAAAGTAACGAACGACGCTACCGCGATAGGCGTTTTAGGCGTAACAAAACTGCTATGTTCTAACATTTGGTAAGCTAGGCCTTTTACGACATCGTTAATAGCATGTCTTGGTAAATCGTAACTATCAATTTCACTTTTTTGTTGATGCGTAATGCTGTAGAAGTCTTCTTCACTGTCAGAAAACGATGCGCAAGCGCTAAGCAGCGGAATACTGGCCGCTAAAAGCCAATTTTTCATTGAGAACACCCCAATCACAATTCATTTATAAATTTACAAGCAGGAATTAAGCCAATGCTACTACCTAAAGTTTATTGCTTTCACTATTAGATTTCGTCCCTGCCCGTTTATCAGGTAGGCATCTATTGTTATGAGCCTGTAAACTTGCATCAGTCTATACACAAAACATAGGCACAATTCATGCTTAGTACCCTTTTATAGATATAATCACTGAACAACTGTCTAAAACTCGTCAGTAACCAGTTAACGCTCTATTTCAACTAAACTTTATATTGAACAATGAATCTTATGCGTAAATTGTGCCTTTTTATTTTGTTAGCTCCACTTTATGTTACCTCGGCTTATGGTCAGTGGTACCAGTCTACAGGCAAAGCCACCATAATTGAGGGCGATAGAGAGGCTGCTCGAGTCTTAGCAATGGAAAACGCTTTGAAAAAAGCCTTGTTGGTTTCCGGAGCGTCAGTTAATAGCATACAGCAAGTAGTCAACGGCTTATTAACAGAAGACATGTTGAGCGTTCGTGCTAGCGGTACGGTGAATTCGGTCGAAATTACTGACGAAATATATGAAGATGGCGTAGTCACTCTTACCATACGCGCTGACGTTTTCCCTCAAGAACAACAGTGTTTCGCTGCTGACTATAAAAAGTCGATGTTAATAACACGCGCTACATTATTAAACCGTGAACAGGCAAACATTGGACAAATCTATGCGCTAGATAAACAACTAGTCACTAAGTTAGCATCGAAACTCAAAGCATCCAGTCAATTTATCGACACTAAGCTTGCCAAAAAACACAAAGTAGCTTTTAGCCGTTACAACCAGAGCTTTGATACAGAGCAAATAAAAATGCTATCCATGGAGCTAGGTGAAAGATTCGACGCACAGTTTGTTTTGTTCACTGAAATTAATGACCTATCGTTTGGTCAAGACTCGCTTAACGGCTTGTCATTCTGGCAAGAGGATGAATTTAATCGGCAGTTCAACGTTTCATTCTACGTATATAGTACGCTGACAGGAGAAATGCTTGCCGAGCAACACTATCAAAATAAAGCACCTTGGCAATTTGGCAGACGAGAATCCGTTGACCTTACAAGCAATACATTTTGGAATAGTCGATATGGGCAAATGCTAAGTAATACATTAGACAACGCTATAATCGATATTGACGAGAACATGATGTGCGAGCAGACTCGTGCAAAAATAGTACAGGTCGATGGCAACGAAATCGTCATTAATGTAGGTAGCAATCAAGGTGTACAGGTTAATGATAGCTTCACCTTATTGCACTCAAACCACTTTAAAACACAACGTGGCAAAATGTATTCGGGCTATAACGTAAGTCCTTATCAAGTTCAGGTCACTAAACTTTATAAAAACACCGCTGTAGCAACGACAAAAGACAATAGTTTATTGGGTAATATTCAAATAGATGATTTAGCGGTAAAAGAACGATTTTAGGCTATTGATATGGTAAGCGTGGATTTTCAATGACACTTGCACTTCACCTTTTGAATAATGAGAGTAACATCAATTAACTAAATACCCCGGCAGCTCAGAGAAGTCTCTCTCACTCATAGGTTTCGCATAGTAGAAACCTTGCACAAGATCACACGCTAAGTCTTTTAAGCAAGTGACCTGTTCGACTTCTTCCACACCTTCTGGAACAACTGTAATATCGAGTTTATGTGCCATTTCAATAATCGAACGCACAATGATTCGATTCTTTTCATTATCTAAATTATGCGTCAATGACTTATCTAGCTTTATTGTATTCAAAGCGAGCTTATTCAAATAGGTTAGCGAAGAAAAGCCAGCGCCAAAGTCGTCGAGCGCAATACGT
Source organism: Thalassotalea sp. (assembly GCA_022448425.1). Lineage (GTDB taxonomy): Bacteria > Pseudomonadota > Gammaproteobacteria > Enterobacterales > Alteromonadaceae > Thalassotalea_F. The sequence continues at coordinate 3,284 of JAKVCY010000008.1, forward strand.
ATTCCTGAACGCTTTAATTGTTCGATATTAAGCTTCGCACACTCAAAGTTCTCAATCAGGCTAGTCTCGGTTATCTCAACTTGCACTTGGTTCAAGGCAAAGCCCGACAGCTTGATGGTTTCGATAAAACTGAAAAAGAAATCTTCATGGGCAATCTCATTGGCCGCTACATTGACAGATAGCAACATCCCCTTAGTTGCTGTGCTCTTAGTCATGAATCGACAGCTTTTCTGAAGCAATGTTGAAGATAAGTCATTAAAGCGGCTTAACTTCTCCGCCACAGGGATGAATTTGGCGGGAGACACTTGCTATGATTGATTACGCAGCCATCTTGCTAAAGACTCGCAACCAACAACTTTACCAGTAGAAAGCTCAATAATAGGTTAAAAATTTGGATAAAACTCTTTCGCTTTTCTCGCCTTGATTAAATCAAGCTCGAGTTCGTGTGCTTGATTAAACTCTTTGCCAATGGTCGTGTTGTACCACGCACAGTTATTACCAACTATTTGCTTTGCCTGGAACATAGCCACGTCTGCGCCAGCGATAAGCTCCTTGACGACATGGATAGTCACATCAAATTGATTTAGGCCAACACTTAAAGACACATAGTATTCGATATTTTCAATCGCAAGTGGTTGCTCAAAACGAGACAACAAATTGTGAACAATTGCTTCAAATTCATCTCTGCTCACGTTGCGATTAAAAACTCATCGCCACTCATACGTCCGCAGACCCCACTATTTTTCAATGAATCTGCAAGTGCTTCAGAGACCTTTGTCAGAATAGTATCGCCAAATGTATGCCCTTTAGTGTCGTTAATGATTTTAAACTTATCGATATCCACAAAAGCGATATGGAAAGAGTCGTTACCACTAAAGGGGCTCTCTACCATGTAATTGAGCTTCTTTAACAATAAGCTGCGATTCGGCAACCCCGTTAAAGCATCGTAAAATGCGAGCCGTTCTAATTCTTGCTGATGTTTCACCTTATCGGAAGAGTCAGAGAATGTAGCTACGTAATTGGCTACCTGATTCGCGAAGCCTTTTATTGCATGGATTTTAACCTGTTTAGGGTAGACTTTGCCGCTCTTGGTCATATCCCATATTTCACCAGACCAAACATCTTTTTCGTGCAATTCAGCCCACATATTCTTGTAGAAGTTTTTGCCGTGAACTCCCAACTTCATAAGCCCTGTCTTTCTGCCTACAGCTTACGATCGACTGTAACCAGTTATTAATTCAAATGCGGGATTTACATCAATAATTTGATTTTTTGCTATCGGCGATCATAATCGCGTCATTCGTATTTTGATAAACCAATTCACCAATTTCGTCGTGGCTTAATCGATGATATTGCTCATCTAAATCTCGCAACACCACATGAATAAGGTTTTCTCCACGAAGGTTGATATGTGTCAACGAGACTTCAACAGGGAATTCTACGCCCTCAAAATCTCTATGTACCCACTCAAATTTGTAGCTGCCCTTTTCAGCAACTCGTTGAAACATCTGTTTTGCTTTTTCTTTAGAACTAATACCGCCAGCTTGGCGTTCCGGGGAGAGAAGTGTTGGGCAAATTTGGTGGAGTTGGCTTCGAGATCTTGCCTTGAGCATGCTTAGTGCCGCTGCGTTACAAGAGATAAACTTTTCATCCTTAATAAGCAACATGGCATCAGAAGCATTATCAAACATGTCATGATACGCACTACTTAAATCGTCAATCGTTTCCATACTTCAGCGTTGGTCAAGTTCTGCATTATTTCGCCAACTATGTGAGCTAATTTGAGTATTGTTTATCGCTTGCTGAACAATATTGCGTGATGTGTATAAATTGCAGATACAATTGCGTAATTTGTACTACCTGCTTTTTATGATCGTCAGGATTTTACTTAGTCGATAATGTTTTAAACGGCGTTTCACCAAAGACTTGGCGATATTCACTAGCAAATCTACCGTGATTTGAGATTGAAAATAAACGCAGAACTTCGCTAGCATTTCTGTTGTTATGGCTAAGCAAGTGTCGACGGACTAAGTGAAATTTTCTCAGTTTTAAGAACTGATTTGGAGACTTCCCAAAAATACTCTTAAATGCATATTCCAAGGTTCTTACCGAGCAAAAACAAGCATCAGCCAGCTCAGGTACGTTGACATTAATAACATTTCCTTGTTCTAGATACTCAATTGCTCTAACCACTACGGTTTTCCGCGTAGGCAACATGATTTTATGACCAAACTTAGCCATAATCGGCGAGACCAACGAGCGTAACGCACTAAATAAGGTTTGCTCAGTATCCATTAACTCAACATAGTTTGGTGTATGTTCAGCACTAAACAAGCGATGAAAAATACTAAACGCGACTTCACGAAACAGCGGCAAGTTGTCTAGCTCGAGCTTTCCTTCTCGAATTGCCGACATCGATTTCATCAATAGCTCGATTTCTTCAGCATCAAAATATTTGCGTAGCGCTTCCATTCCAAACGTAATATATAAATTTTCGGTCTGCCTAGGGAAATTACTAAAACTGTGCTCATCAGGTCCGATGAATAGGAATTTATCTTTACTGTGAGTAATTCCGTCAAATGTAACCTGGCAATGGTTAAAAGGTAAGATGCAATAAAACTGATTTGGTGGCATATGAGCTTGGTGAATTACTTCACTATCCACCATACGATAACCAATCGTGACGTTGGGCATGAAAAAGTTTTTGTGAAGATTAAAGAAGCCGCCCGCTGATACTTGATATGCACGCATATCTACATCGTAAATATGGTCTTGATACTGCTCAATACTGGTGAATGTTAATACTTCGGTGAATGTTAATACTTCTTTTATCATCAGTTTCTACTTAATACTAATGTACTCGAACACCGCCGTGACACTGAAATAAGTTAACCCTTTTCAAAGTACCAAAACTCTTCCAAAATTCATTTAACAATCAAGGAAGTCATGGCGGCAATAATTCTGAAGACGGAACGTAATCTTTTGTGAATAAGTAGCTTGATTAAGTGAAAGCGAAGCAAATAGCTATTACTTTTCTATCCTAGTCATACTAACGTCAACTACTTATTTTAGAAGTTATCTACTACACCGACTAAATCAGATGAATTTTGGCTGCGCATTAAAACAATACTCACATATGTTTACAATTACAGAGATGTTAAAAGCGCCACTTCTTTGATCAATATCAAAGTTTACCTACCACTATCGACCTTAATCTCGCAGCCCTTAGCTCGAAATAAAACTTTAACCTTTGATTAATTTAGCAATTTCGTTAATATCGATAAGACGAAGCATGACTTTATGTTCCGCTCGATTAACTGGATAAATCCTCCGCCTCCTAAGCGGAAGCTACAGGTTCGAGTCCTGTGCGGAACGCCAAACAACTTTTTAGTTTCTAACTTTGCGGAAACTACCTTTAAAAACCTCGTTACGACTTCAACACTGAAGCATTTTTTACATTAGTTTTTCTTATCCGAAAAGCGTAATTTTTTTCGTTTGTTTAACATAATAAAGATCTGGATAATGCGCGCTTCGCAACCAGATACCATTTTTTATAGGAGTTACAAACACTAATGGATGCTTTATTCTTTGATACCTTAAGTTGGCTAGGTTTAGCTATTTGTATCGGAGCGTTTTTTATTAAAGATATTTTTATGCTTAGGTTAGCTACATTAGTGGGATGTACATTAATGGGCGTTTATTACACGCACATCGATGTTGCTCAAGGTATGGTATCAAATGTCATACTAGTGTTGATTAATGCTTTTTATTTACTGAAGCGAAGTGCTGAAGAAAATGAAGTAGAACAGACGCTAGAAGATGCTCGCACTTCGACTTAAAAGTAGACATAAATAAAAACTCCCCTTCATTGGGGCGTTTTTATTTATATCTACACATCCTACAGCTATCAAGATTGTGCTTTTATTCTGATTGCTCAGTTACAACATCCGTATCACCTGCTATTGATGTATTACTCAACATCGCTGAAACCGCTAAAAATAACACGGCAAAAATAACAGTTGTTAATTTAAATCCCTTCGAGCTTGGTCTATTCATCTGCAAAACCTTCTTCTCGAGTTGCTTATTTTTGTTAACTAATTACAACCATTAAAAATCTATCTGAATGGAATTTGATTTTCAATGATTTATTTTAGTTTTTGTTAAAAATAACAAGGCCGTCTCGAATTTTCAGCTAAACGCTCAAAAAGTACGAATAAAGTCGTGGAATTATTGATTAAAAACAACTTATTTTTGTAGAAAGTTAATTTGCTCTCTCTAAAGTGTCTTTGTTTCCAAAGTTTAAACATCAATATATAAAAGCAATACAGTACAATGAACTAGTGCTGTGAATAAGGCTTAGAAATAACGTGCTAGTACTTCCAATAAAACTCCGGTTCTTACTGGTTTTTCGACAAAACTATCAACGAGATGAACGTGGCCTACATCTAGCTCGCTATCTGATATGCCAATAATTGGTACTTTAATACCTGTTTTATTTTGTTTTTCGGCAATTGCATCAAACAACCGAGCTTCGCTGCAATTAATCTCACAACACTCTATGAAAACAAGATCAAAAGAAGAATTATTGAGGTATTCCATTAAAGAATCAGTGATTCCGTTGTAGTGTCTAACAGTGCAACGCGACTTCATCAATAAGTCACTTATTTGTTCTTCAATATCTCTATCTTCGCAAATAATGACAATTTCTTTGTTTGCAATAGACAGCGGCCAACTCTTTAAACTTGTGTTTGCAAGGTTTGTATCCAGTGGCAGTTTCACCGAGGCGCTTAACATATAGTTTCCGGCCTCTGGCACAAGAGAAAGATTGATATCACCTTCAAGTTGCTGACAGATCTCTTTCGCTATGGTCATCGATGTAGACAGGTTCTCAAACTCTCGTTCAGCAATTTGTGCTGGCAGATGGTTGTGCTCGTCACCCTGACTATTATCGGTAATCACGATAAAAATCGATGCGCTTCCATGTTGATGACGATGGGCTTTAACAGAAACAGCTAAATTATCAGTATTGAATATGAGCGCGCTATTATGGGTTAGCGCCACAATTAATTGTTGAAGACGTTGCTGGTCCGCTAGCACAAAACGGGGCAAACTGTCGTCAAAATAAAACCCGACATGTCTAGCTAACCCTTCTCTATTGGCATTTAACATCACTTCCATTTGTTTTAAGAAGAGCAAGAAATCAAAGCTTTGATTGCTAAATTCTAAGCCGCCCGCTTCCATTGCAGACAAATCATGAAGGTGTTCTATAGTTTGCAACAAGCTCGTTGAAACACTGCTAATGTTATCTACGAGTTCAAGCTCTTCCTCTTTACCCTGAGCCGTTATTCTTAGCTGGGTGATCAATGAATTCAAGGCATTTATTGGTGTCTTTAGCTCTCGATTAAGATTAGCAAGCAGCGCACTTTTCCCTTTGCTTTCTAGCTCCGACTGTTCTTTTTGCAGAATGAGCTCATGCGTTTTATCTTTTACTTTTCGATTGAGCTCCGTCGTGTAGGCGGTCATCAATAGAATCAACAATTGATACAAAATACCGCCAACCGTACAACCTAGCAGTACTCCCCAGTTTAACCAATTTCGGGGTTGAGCCAGCCAAGCTTGAGCCTCAACTATGGTTAACTGCCACTGGCGACCAAACTCATTAAAATCAACGGTTTTAAACAACCGATTCTCCGGTTCCACTGTCATTCCAAATAGATAGAATGGTTCATTCCCTGACATATCTTTAAAACTGACGGTGACAGATTTCGCAAAACTTTGTTCAGCCAATTTAGATAATGCTGGTTCAGCTTGAATTACCGCTGCAATGAAGCCATTCACCTGCGAGCCATTTTCCTTGGTAACAAAGCCAAAGGGATTTAGCAGAGGTTTATTTAATATTGGCAAGAACAAATAAACATCCAAGTAGGCTGACTCACCGACAATCTTAGCAAGAGGTGCAGTACTGGCGATGACGTCTCCAGCCATAGCTGACTCAAGTGCCAAAGCAAATCTTTCATCAGATAGGAGATCTCCACCATAAACCGACAAATTGCTATTTTTACTATAAGAGTAATAAACTGGTGCGAAGTAGTCGTGTTGCTTTTTATAGTTTCGCAGTGATTGCGGGTTATCTATCGATACTGAGGTAGCTAAGATCGAACTAGCAACGCGCTCGAAATTTTGTTTCTCGCCTTTACTAACCAATGGTATCCATTGCAGAGCGACTACAGTATTGGTTTGTAGTAACCGTGCAGAGAACTCATTAAACTCATTAACAGTTACGTTATCGCTCGCTTGAAAAAAAGCTTGTAGTGCAGACATTTGAAGCTTAATTTCTGAGAGCTCATCAACTAATGCCCGCTCTATTTCATTGCTTGCAAAATAGAAGTCATCGAATCGTTTATGTTGGTAATCATTGTGAGAAACACGAAATAAGAAACTTAATGCGCAAACAGCCAAGCAGGAAGCACCAATGACTTGATAGCGTTTATTGCGAGATATCTGTGGTAGTTCGGTTAAGAAAACGAGCACAGGTAGAAGGAAAACAGCGACTAACTGACTTAAGGACCAACTGAGAATAAGTGTATAGACCAGGCCCGATTGCTTGTGTTCACTAGAAACAGAGACTAAGACCAAGACCCCTACGGCTACGACTAAACTACTTATAGGGCCCAGTTTGATTAGAAAGCTAGCTAACTTAATTCGACTTGCTAGCCAATCATTGTCTAACCTTTCATTAACTGTTAATTGTAGCGCTAACATACATTGCAGCGTAATTGACAAGCTCGCAATAATCGCCAGCTCAGGGGTTAACTTCACATCGAATACTGAATACCCGACAAGTGCTACACCCAGCAAACAAAAGAAAAATGCAGGAAGTGCGGTAAGGCTTCGATAGGCCACTAATGCAGTAGCAACGCCTGCAGCTGCACCTAAGAAATTAATTGGCGAAACAGGTGTAATGCTCCAAAAAATTATAGCGAAGACAATCAACAATGCGGTTGTCGACAATACAAAATCTGCGAGCTTGAGCATAAAGACGTTCCCTCGGCCTTTTACAACGACTTAAGAGTATACTAACAACTCAAATCGCAAAGTTGAACGATTAACTCACAAAGCTTTCGTTCTCTGTTTAATTGCGCGTGTTGCAACACAACTTTTCTTACGCAAATCCTATGATGAATTTCATTTTCAACCATATAGCAATTAATTAACAAATATACGAGAAATTCATTTGCAGTAGCGCAATTGCTGAGAGAGAATACTGGCCACTTTAGCGTTAATAATTAGATAAACAGTATTAGGAGCAGTTATGCCAACTCGTCAACAACTGGCAAATGCGATTCGTGCGTTAAGCATGGATGCCGTTCAAAAAGCAAAATCAGGACATCCGGGCGCCCCTATGGGTATGGCCGATATTGCGGAAGTTCTATGGCGAGACTTTTTAAAGCATAATCCTGCAGATCCAAACTGGAGCGATCGCGACCGCTTTGTATTGTCAAATGGTCACGGCTCAATGCTTATCTACTCTTTACTTCATTTAAGTGGTTACGACTTGCCAATGTCGGAACTTGAAAATTTCCGTCAGCTTCATTCAAAAACACCAGGTCACCCTGAGTATGGCTACACACCAGGTGTTGAAACAACGACAGGTCCATTAGGTGCAGGTATCTCAAATGCTGTAGGTATGGCGATTGCAGAAAAAACACTTGCTGCACAATTCAACCGCGAAGGCCACGATATCGTTGACCATTTCACATACTGCTTCTTGGGTGATGGCTGTTTAATGGAAGGTATTTCACATGAAGCATGCTCATTAGCAGGTACGTTAGGCCTAGGTAAATTAATTGCTTTCTGGGATGACAACGGCATCTCTATTGACGGCCATGTTGAAGGTTGGTTCACCGAAGACATTCCAGCGCGTTTCGAATCTTATGGCTGGCATGTTATTAGTGGTGTTGATGGCCACGATTCTGTTGCTGTAGCAAATGCTATTGAGCAAGCGAAAGCGATCACAGACAAACCAACGATGATTTGTTGTAAAACGATTATTGGTTTCGGCTCACCAAACAAGTCAGGCTCTCATGACTGTCATGGTGCCCCTTTAGGTGACGACGAGATTGCGGCAGCGCGTGAGTTGTTGAACTGGCCACACGCACCATTTGAAATTCCAAGCGATATTGCTAATGCATGGAACCAAACAGAAAAAGGCACTGGTGCTCAATCTAGCTGGAACGAGATATTCGCTGCATACCAATCAGCTCACCCAGAACTTGCAGCTGAGTACGAGCGTCGTGTTATCAAAGGTGATTTACCGGCAGACTTCGAAGCAAAAGCAAATGCATTTATTCAAGAGTGCCAAGAGAAAGGCGAAAACATTGCCTCTCGTAAAGCTTCTCAAAACGCTATCGAAGCATTCGGTAAGGTATTACCTGAGTTGTTGGGTGGTTCAGCTGACCTTGCAGGCTCTAACTTAACCTTATGGTCTGGTTCAAAAGGTATTCAAGAAGATCCAGCTGGTAACTACATTTTCTACGGTGTACGTGAATTCGGTATGAGCGGCATCATGAACGGTATTTCATTACACGGTGGTTTCATTAATTACGGCGCAACGTTCATGATGTTCATGGAATACGCTCGTAACGCTGTTCGTATGTCTGCTTTAATGGGCATTCAAAACATCTTCGTTTACACCCATGATTCAATCGGTCAAGGTGAAGATGGTCCAACGCACCAACCAATCGAGCAATTAACCAACTTACGTACGACACCAAATATGGTGACATGGCGTCCAGCTGATGCAACGGAAGCAGCGGTTTCATGGAAGAACGCTGTTGAGCGTCAAAAGGCACCAACGTCATTAGTATTCTCTCGCCAAGGTTTACCAGCACTTAACCGCACTAATGAACAAGTAGAAAACATCGCGAAAGGTGGTTACATCATTAAAGACAGTGATGGCACACCAGAAGTAATCTTAATCGCTACAGGTTCTGAAGTTAGCTTAGCATTAGCAGCTGCAGAGCAACTTGGCAGTAAAGCCCGCGTTGTATCTATGCCTTCAACTAACGTATTCGACACCCAAGATGCGGCATACAAAGAATCAGTGTTACCAAATACGGTGACAAAGCGTGTAGCTATTGAAGCTGCTCACACTGACTTCTGGTACAAATATGTTGGCTTCTCTGGTGGCGTAGTAGGCATGACAACATTTGGTGAATCAGCACCGGGTGGCGACTTAATGAAACACTTTGGTTTCACAGTCGACAATGTTGTTAACACGGTAAACAGTCTGTAATTACCAATTATCTTGATTTTCAGGCGCCTCTCTAGGCGCCTTTTGTTTTACACTATGAGCATTCGCATAGAGTTAAAACGCATGTAAACAGCAAATTATGTCAATAAATATCGCTATTAATGGCTTTGGACGCATTGGTCGCAGTGTTGCCAGAGCTTTATTTGAAAATGGACGACAAGAAGAATTCAACCTTGTTGCCATTAACGAGCCTGCTGATGCCAAAGGTATTGCTCACCTTTTTAAATATGATACGACCCATGGTCGCTTTCCTTTTTCTGTGTCCCATGAAAATGACAAACTACTTGTTGCTGGTACGGAAATAGCACTTAGCCATAAAACCTCGCTTGAGCACCTTCCGTGGCAGCAATATGACGTTGATGTTGTGCTTGATTGCACCGGTAAGTTTTCTACAAAAGATGAAGGATTAGCGCAAATACATCAAGGGGCCAAAAAGGTACTCTATTCACACCCTGCGTCACAAGATGTTGATGCAACGATCATCTATGGTATTAACCATCAAACGCTTGATGAGAGCCATACCGTAGTCTCAAACGGATCGTGCACAACCAACTGCATCGTGCCTGTTATTAAGGTAATTGCCGATGCATTCGGCGTAGAGAGTGGCACGATCACCACTATTCATTCATCAATGCATGATCAACAAGTCATTGACGCATACCATAGTGATTTAAGAAGAACGCGTGCCGCAAGCCAATCAATCATCCCTGTTGATACAAAACTAGCGATAGGGATTGAGCGCATACTCCCTGAGTTTAAGGGACGCTTTGAAGCAATCGCTGTGCGCGTGCCGACGATAAATGTTACCGCCATGGATTTGAGCTTAACGGTCAATACCGATGTGACTATCGAAGACATTAACCAAGCGATAATAAAAGCACAAAACAACGGACTCGCGGGTATCCTTGGCTATACCGAAGAGCCATTAGTTTCAGTCGATTTCAATCACGATCCGCATTCTTGTATTGTTGATGGTAATCAAACTCGGGTAAGCCACAAAAGGCTCGTCAAAATGTTAGTTTGGTGCGACAACGAATGGGGATTTGCCAACAGAATGTTAGATACCGCCAGTGAACTGGCGCAGTTTATTCAAAAATAATTTGGGGAGCTACAAATGTCAGTAATTAAAATGAGTGATTTATCACTTAAAGACAAGCGCGTGCTTATTCGCGAAGACTTAAATGTGCCAGTAAAAGACGGTGAAATCACCTCTGATGCGCGTTTAAAAGCTGCACTACCTACCTTAAAACAAGCGCTTGAAGCTGGTGCGAAGGTTATGGTGATGTCACATTTGGGTCGCCCAACCGAAGGTGAGTACGATGAAGCATTTTCATTAAAGCCTGTGGCAGATTACTTATCCGCAGCGCTTAACTACCCTGTTCGTCTTGTTAAAGACTACTTGGACGGTGTTGAAGTCAATACTGGTGAATTGGTTATCTTCGAAAATATCCGTTTTAACGTTGGTGAAAAGAAAAACGATGAAGCGCTTTCAAAACAACTTGCTGCCCTTTGTGATGTTTACGTGATGGATGCGTTTGGTACCGCTCACCGTGCACAAGCAAGTACTCACGGTGTTGGCCAATTCGCACCAGTTGCTTGTGCAGGTCCATTGTTAGCTGCTGAACTAGACGCATTAGGCAAAGCATTAGACAACCCTGCACGCCCACTCGTTGCCATTGTTGGTGGCTCAAAAGTATCAACTAAACTGACGGTTTTAGACTCTTTGTCTAAAGTAGTTGATCAGCTTGTTGTGGGTGGCGGCATCGCAAATACATTTGTGGCAGCTGCTGGCAACAACGTCGGTAAATCACTTTTCGAAGCAGACCTGATTGATGAAGCGAATCGCTTAACTCAAGCAGCGAAAGCTAATGATGGAGATATTCCTGTTCCATCAGACCTGGTCGTTGGTAAAGAGTTTTCAGAATCAGCAGAAGCAACATTAAAAGCCGTTAGTGACGTTGCTGATGACGATATGATCTTCGATATCGGTCCTGACTCTGCTGCCGCTCTAGCAGAAATCCTGAAAAAGGCAGGTACTATCGTGTGGAATGGCCCTGTTGGTGTTTTCGAATTTGATCAATTTGGTGAAGGTACAAAAGCTATTGCTAATGCCATTGCAGAGAGCAACGCATTCTCTATTGCTGGTGGTGGTGACACGTTGGCGGCCGTTGATAAATATCAAATCGCTGACAAAGTATCATACATCTCTACTGGTGGCGGTGCTTTTCTTGAATTCTTAGAAGGTAAAAAACTACCAGCAGTTGCGATGCTTGAAGAGCGCGCTAAAAGCTAGTCTAATCCGATTAAAGAATTCCTAATAAAGATTTTCTAATAAAGGGTTAGCTTTTTTGCCAGAATAAGCTAACTAAAAGCCCGAAGAGCAATCTAACTCTTCGGGTTTTTTCTTTTTAATACATGAGTAAAACCTACAGTATTGCGATTGCAGTTTCACTCTCATTTTCTCATATACATACGGTTATTCCTTCTGACCTGGCCCTACGCTGTTTTTCTGTTGTCTTGCGCTTCGATATCACCGAATAGTCATTACTATTCTCCCGTCAAAAGCGTACATTTCCTCTCTGTAAGTCTTACTTTTAAGAAATTATGGTTTTTCTGCGTCACTCACCTTGATATGAACTGTCGTAATTTAACGTCAATCAACCATCCAAAAACGTAGCAAACGCTGTAACACACCAACAAGACAATCATATAGCTTGTAATTTTTCGAACATTATTTTCAATGACGGCCAACTGCCGAATTAAATCAAATAAAGCATCCGTTTTACCGATCACTTCTGATACAATGCGCAACCATAAATGTAAACTTTCAAACGGCATTACATTTAATTAAGGTATGGTAACAAGCAGCGATAAACGCTACGCCACGTACCCATACAAAAATTAGTACTCAACACTTACACCAAGACATCACTTAGGAGCAACTTCATGGCTTTAGTTTCCATGCGTCAAATGCTAGATCACGCGGCTGAATATGGATATGGTATTCCTGCATTTAACGTTAACAACTTAGAACAGGTTCGTGCGATTATGACCGCAGCAAGTGACACGGATAGCCCTGTCATTATGCAGGCTTCAGCTGGCGCTCGTAAGTACGCAGGCGCACCTTTCTTACGCCACCTGATTTTAGCGGCTATTGAAGAGTTCCCACACATTCCTGTTGTAATGCACCAAGACCACGGTACGTCGCCAGCAGTTTGCCAGCGCTCTATTCAGTTAGGTTTCTCATCAGTAATGATGGACGGTTCATTAGGTGAAGATGGTAAAACACCAACATCGTACGAATACAACGTTGACGTAACCCGTCGCACGGTTGAAATGGCACACGCATGTGGTGTATCGGTAGAAGGTGAGTTAGGTTGTCTTGGCTCATTAGAGACTGGTATGGCTGGTGAAGAAGATGGTATTGGCGCTGAAGGCGTATTGACCAAAGAGCAAATGCTGACGGATCCAGAAGAAGCAGCAGACTTCGTAAACAAAACACAAGTAGATGCGCTTGCTATTGCTTGTGGTACATCACACGGTGCTTACAAGTTTACACGCCCACCAACGGGTGACATCTTAGCAATCGACCGCATCAAAGCGATTCACGCGCGTATCCCAAATACTCATTTAGTTATGCACGGTTCTTCTTCTGTTCCACAAGATTGGTTATCAGTAATCAACGACTTTGGCGGTCAAATTCCAGAGACCTATGGTGTGCCGATTGAGCAAATCCAAGAAGGTATTAAAAATGGTGTTCGTAAAGTTAACATCGACACCGATTTACGCTTAGCGGCTACAGGTGCGATTCGTCGATTCATGGCAGAAAACCCAAGTGAATTTGACCCACGTAAATACCTAGCAAAATCTACAGAAGCTATGTACGAAATCTGTAAAGCACGCTACGAAGCGTTTAACACGGCAGGTAATGCGAGCAAAATCAAACCTATCTCACTTGACGATATGTTCACCAAATATCAAGCAGGTGAACTTAACGCACTGATCAAATAGTTCAATGTGAGTTAGCTGTGTCGTCACTCATCCAGTTTGCATAAATACCGCAGTACCAGAAATGAAAAAGAGCCGAGAGGCTCTTTTTTTATGCCTACCTTTTTTCTACCGACGTTTTTATCTCTATTTGAATTAGCGCGCATCAAACATGCTTTGCTATTTCCCGCCCAAACAGTGATTGAGTAACCGAATACAGCTGTACTTCTAACAAAATTATTACATATTCACGCTACCCTATAGGTATATTATTTAGCCTGCTATATAATTGCTCTGCACGACTACATACCAATAAAGAATAAAACGGAGTTTTTATGGAAGATATCACTCAATGGTTCAGTGACAACCAAGGCATGCTCATTGAATTCGGCATCAAAATTGTCGTCGCATTTGCGATATTCATCATAGGTAAGCTGATTGCTCGCTTAGTCAGTCGTGGCGCTGGTAAAGTCATGACACACAAATCTGTCGACAAGGCGGTTATTGCTTTTGTAGAAAGTCTGGTCTTTGGCATCGGTGTCGCATTAGTATTTATCATTGCTATCTCTCACCTAGGCTTTAACACATCATCACTCGTCGCAATTATTGGTGCAGCTGGTTTAGCAGTTGGTTTAGCACTACAAGGATCATTATCTAACTTTGCTTCAGGTGTATTGCTTATCACCTTTAGACCATTCAAAGCAGGCGATTTTGTTGAAGTGGGTGGCGTTGCAGGTATCGTCGAAGAAATTTTAATTTTTTCAACAAAACTGAAAACTCCTGACAATAAAACTGTTATCATCCCGAACGGCGCAATTACCAGTGGCACAATTACCAACTACTCAACGAAACCAACAAGACGAATCGACCTTGTGATTGGGGTGAGTTACGATGCAAATCTAGCGCAAACAAAAACTGTGTTAGCTGACATTGTTGCCAAAGAATCCCGCATTTTGAAAGAACCAGCCGTGACAATAGGCGTTAGCGAATTAGCTGACAGCTCGGTTAATTTAGTCGTTCGCCCTTGGGTGAATTCAGCAGACTACTGGCCAGTGTACTTTGACTTGCTCGAGAATATCAAAGTAGCACTTGATGATGCAGGTATTGAAATTCCATATCCACAAATGACTGTTCACATGAATAAAGAGGAAAAAAATGAAGAATAGTTTATTAGCCGCTGCCTTAAGTACTTTACTATTTAGTGGCGTTTCTTTTGCCGAAGAAAAGAAGTTCTATAGTAAAGAGCATTCATACAAAGCTTCTGCGGAGCTAGGCTTTTTGTATAAAACTGGTAACAGTAAAAGTGGTGATATAAAAACAGGTTTTGACTTTGAGCACGAGTACGCAAGATGGCGTAGTGAGCTTAAGGCAAACATTTTATACAAGAAAACAGAAGTTGAAGAAACGGATGACCAAGGTAACGTAACTGATGAGTTTGAAACAAGCGATCAGAAGTTTACCCTAGATGCAAAAACTAATTATGCACTAGAACCAGATGGCAAAAACTACATGTATGGTAGTTTCGGTTATGTAGATGATCGTTTCAGTAGCTTTGATTACCAAGCAACCGTATCGGCTGGTTGGGGTAAGAAATGGTACGAAACAGAAACAACTTCATTCTTTGCCGATATCGGTCCCGGTTTTAAACGCGATCGTATTATGGCTGACGGTGACGTGGAATCTGAAAATGACGACTCATTCATTGTTCAAGCTCAAGGTCTTTATACACAGCAGATTAATGAGCATGTGCAATTCAAGCAGTTAGTTCGAGCAATTCAAACTCTTGAAAGCGGCAAGAACAGTGTTTATCGCGCAGAGTCTTCATTGACAACGAAGTTAATTGAAACACTTCAAGTGAAAATTTCATTTATTGTTGATCACAACACCGAAGTGTCTGAAGGCGATAAGAAGACTGACACGCAGACAGCTGTGACACTTGTTTATAGCTTCTAAAGGTCAAATGCCTACTAATTAAAAAAAGCTGCTTTTGAGCAGCTTTTTTTTCACCACAAGATTAATCCAAAGCAGAGATGCAATAACTAATTACCATGGTCCCCTATCCAAACTCTACTTAGTCGAGAATAAACGAAAAGCTAGCTTGCTAAATTTGATAACTTGCCTAACTATATGATTAGCATTCACAACAAAAGCAGGGATTCCTATGCAAAAGCATGTACCTAATATAACATTTAAAACCCGTGTTCGCGACGAAAGTATCGGCGGAGACAATCCGTTTAAATGGCTAGACAGATCAAGCGATGACGTATTCGCAAATAAGAATATCGTTTTATTCTCACTGCCGGGTGCATTTACGCCAACGTGTTCAAGCACACACCTTCCAGGCTATGAATCGAAATATGAAGAACTCCTAGGCCTAGGTGTCGACGAAATATACTGCCTGAGTGTCAATGACGCATTTACGATGTTTCAATGGGGTAAGCATTTGGGTATTGAAAAAGTGAAACTATTACCTGATGGCAATGGCGACTTTTCTCGATTAATGGGAATGCTAGTCGATAAATCCAACCTAGGATTTGGTATGCGCTCTTGGCGCTACTCAATGCATGTTGTCGATGGGGTTATTCAGCAACAATTCGTCGAGGATGGACTGATGGATAACTGCCCAACAGATCCATTTGAAGTAAGTGACGTAGATACGATGCTTAATTACTTAAAAGGTTAGCTAATAACAGCTAAAGAACCACTGCTACAAACTAGTAGCAGTGGTTCTTTAGCCTAAGTATCTACAGCAAATGCTCTTTGAAGAAGTTTGTTTTCATTGTTTTATAATGAAGTACCGTCCCCTCACCTTCTCGAATACTATGACTTCGATTAGGATACGACATAAATTCAAACTGCTTATTATGTTTAATTAACTCATTGATCAGCTTTTCCGTGCCTTGGTAATGCACATTGTCATCGCCTGTACCATGGATGAGTAATAGACCTCCTTCAAGGTTTTTAGCATGAGTAATCGGTGAGCCTTGCTTATACCCCTCTTCATACTCAGGTAAAAGCCCAGAGTATCGCTCCTGATAAATCGTGTCGTACAACTTCTGATCAGCAACTGGCGCTGAAGAGACGCCGACATGGTATTGTTCAGGGTACCTAAATAACATATTCAAGGTCATAGAACCGCCACCAGAATGTCCCCAAATACCAATACGGTCGGTGTCTAAATAAGGCCACCTTGCAGCCATCGCTTTTAGCCCATCCGATTGGTCACGTGACGATGAAACACCAACAGCACCATAGATGGATTTACGCCAATCTCTACCTTTCGGCGCCCTAGTACCGCGATTATAGATTGACGCGATGATAAAGCCTTGCTCCGTTAGCAGTTGATCCCACATTGCGGCATTACCACGCCATCTATCCTGTACAGTCTGACCCCAGGCCTCACCATAGACAAAGAAAATAACGGGATATTTTTTATTCGCGTCAAAATTTGCTGGTCGAATGATGTAGCCATCTAACACAACACCGTCTTGCGCTGTAACTTGGAAAAATTCATGGCTTGGTCGATTTAACTTGGCCAACTTACCATTAAGCTCCTGATTATCCATCATCAGGTGTTTGGTCTCGTGACCTTCTACCTTCACCAATCGTTTTTGCACAGGCTGAGTGAATGTTGAATGGCTATGAATTGCCCATCATCAGACATTTGGTAACTATTGGAACCAGCGAATTGTTTAGGCGTAACCTGTTGATTTTGGACACTGCCATCAAGCTTGCTTCTAAACAAATATCGTTGCCTCACATTCTCAGGGGAGGCGATAAAGTAAAGCCAACCATTTACTTCATCCAAGGCTTGGATACTAACAACGTCAAAAGCGCCATCAGTTAGATTTATTACGGTTTGACCATCACGAGAAACATTGTACAAATGTCGCCAACCTGAACGTTCACTTGTCCAAAGTTCTTGCCGCCATCCAACCATCGAGCATCATCAAAGTTATCTAAAAATGCATCATCTTTTTCAGTGATAATTGGCGTAATGTCACCACTATTTGCGTCAGTAAGTAGCAAGTGATTGAGATCTTGCTTACGGTTTACATACTGGATAAGCACTTGTTCACTATTACCAGACCAGTTCATTCTAGGAACGTACATATCTCTAGAATTGTTAGGTAAGGATGCCCATGTTGTTTTTTGGGTTGCTAAATCAACAATACCGACATTAGCCAGTGCATTGATCTCACCAACTTTTGGATAAGGGAATGTCATTAGCGTTGGGTATATATCATCAGTGTTATTAATGATAATAAAATCTTTCGAACCACTCGTGTCTAACTGCCAGTAAGCAATCTTTTTACCATCAAGGCTCCAACGGAAACCGTCTCTTATCTGGAATTCCTCTTCATATATCCAGTCAAAGAGACCGTTGATAATTCCGTTACCTGCGGTGTTGGTCAGTTGAGTTATCTTTTGCTGTGATGTCTTTTGTTCTTTTATCGATTCAACATAAATATTGTTGTCAAAAACATAAGCGACATTCTCATCATCTGGAGAGAACTTAGCGAACATCAGGCTGCTCGGATTAACGTCGTTTCTTCCCAGTTGAGTCAATGAACTATTACTTAAATCGAGGAGTCAATAATCTCCACGACTGTTAGAGCGCCATACTTTTTTGCTATTGGTGTAGATTAGTAATCTTTTGACGATCTGAGGACCAAATATAGTCATCAATTTTTAGAGGTTGGTCGTTTTCTTTAGGCGTCAATTGCTGCGCCGTTATTAGAATCTTACGTTCCAATGTTTCAGGGTTGTAGACAACGATGTCCTTACCGTAACTCGTTAAGTTTCCATCTTTATCTGTTATTTTTGTACTGAATCTTCAATAGCCGTATAACCGCTACCATCGGCTAGCCAGCGAATTCTGCCGATATCATCAGATTTAAACGCTTTATCTTGATATATCTGGGCGAGTATTAAGTTACTTTCTTGTTGAATAGCACTAGCGCTATTTTGACTTGTTTTTGTTTCGTTTCCTTTATTCCCACACGCAACAAGTATTGTAAGCAACACCGCGCTTATGGCTAATTGGCTAATTGGCTAATTGGCTAATTGGCTAATTTTCATAGTGAACCCTTCTCCTACAACTAGCTAATCGCACGTTACATACAATATACACTCAATACCCAATCATGATTCATGACAAGAATTACTACAGTGATAATGACGCTTTTAGGAGAGTAAAATTTGATTCGCTCTATAGATCTATGCTCTATAAATTAATCGTTAGACCATTCGTACGGAACATCGTCGCTCCTTGGCTTCCGAAAAGGCGTCCCTGCTTACGCGGCATACCGTTCGTCCTGAACATCGCCGCTCAACAGCGTCCCTGCTTACGCGGCATACCGTTCGTCCTGAACATAAAAAAGCCGCTTGGGGTTGGGACCAAGCGGCTTTACCTTTTAGTAACTTAAACTAGTTAAGCTATTTATAGTGCAGTTAAATCATCTACTAACTAAATTGGTTAGAAGTGTTCTTCGCACCACCTGCTTTTAACGCATTCTCACCAGCAAAGTACTCTTTGTGAGCGTCACCAATGTCTGAGCCAGACATGTTTTGATGCTTAACACATGCAATGCCTTGACGAATTTCTTGGCGTTGAACGTTTTTCACGTAACCTAACATACCCGCTTCACCGAAGTATTCCTTCGCTAAGTTATCAACAGACAATGCCGTCGTATGGTATGTCGGTAATGTGATTAAGTGGTGGAATACATTCGCTTCACGTGATGTATCCGCTTGGAAAGTGCGTGTGCGCTCATCCGCTTCTGCCGATAGTTCTGAATCATCATATTTAGCGTTCATCAAATCATTACGGTCGTAAGCTGATACATCTTTACCTGCTTCAACCCAAGCATCGTATGCTTGTTGACGGAAGTTTAATGTCCAGTTGAATGATGGCGAGTTGTTGTAAACTAGCTTAGCGTTAGGGTGTACTTTACGTACGTCATCCATCATGCCTTTAATTTCATGTACTGTCGGAACTGCAGTTTCAATCCACAGTAAATCAGCACCAGCATTTAAAGCGCCAATACAGTCAAATACACAACGCTCATGACCAGTACCTTCGCGGAATTGGTATAAACCTGAAGGTAAACGCTTTGGACGAACTAGCTGACCGTTACGGTTGATAACAACATCGCCTTCGTTCATTTCTGATACATCAATTTCTTCAACGTCTAAGTATGAGTTGTAGATATCGCCTTCATCACCCGGCTCTTTAACCACAGCAATTTCTTTTGTAAGGCCAGCACCTTCTGAGTCAGTACGCGCAACGATTATACCGTTATCAATGCCTAATTCTAAGAAAGCATGACGTAGTGCACGAATTTTAGCGTGGAAGTCAGCGTGTGGAACAGTTACCTTACCGTCTTGGTGACCACATTGCTTTTCATCTGCAACTTGGTTTTCGATTTGAAGTGCACAAGCACCGGCTTCGATCATTTGCTTAGCCATTAAGTAAGTCGCTTCTGCGTTACCGAAACCAGCATCGATATCAGCAACAATTGGTACAACATGCGTTTCGAAGTTATCGATTGCATCTTGGATTTCTTTTGCTTTTACTTGGTCATCAGCAGCAACTGCTTTGTCTAACTCACTGAATAATAAACCCAGCTCTCGTGCATCTGCTTGGCGTAAGAAGGTGTATAGCTCTTCTACAAGAGACGCAACAGCCGTTTTTTCATGCATAGATTGATCAGGTAATGGACCAAACTCAGAGCGTAACGCCGCTACCATCCAACCAGAAAGGTATAAGTATCTGCGTTTCGTTGTACCAAAGTGCTTTTTAATTGAGATTAGTTTTTGTTGGCCAACAAAGCCATGCCAGCAACCAAGTGATTGCGTGTATTTAGTTTTGTCAGCATCGAACGCTTCCATGTCTGCACGCATGATATCAGCGGTGTATTGAGCGATGTCTAAACCTGATTTAAAGCGGTTTTGAATACGCATACGTGCCACATTTTGCGGATCAATAGCATTCCAAGAATCGCCAGCTTTCTCTTTAATCGCTCTTACCGCTTCAATTGCACTTTGATAACTAGACATATCACTCTCCAGGTGTCTTATTCAAAAATTTAATATTAGGTTCGATACTCATTTATCTTTCGAGATTCAGACTGCTGTTGCTTGCTACTTAATACTGCGCTTTAGTGCGGCATGAATACTTAACTTCTTGAAGGGGAAGTAAGCATGCAACCAATCTGGAAATCATTCAGTAAACTTCCATATCGAGTTGCAAAAACAATACAACACACCTTTTCATTCTTAAAATATATAAATTGGATTATCACCATTCACAGATTTTATTTAACTATTTATTATTGGAATTTATAGATATTTTCAATCACCAGTTAAAAAGCGCTTGCAAATATCACGAACCAGACCATATCCTAGAATAATAATTTTTATAGACAGGATAATTCTAATGAATATATCTAAAATAGATCTTAACCTTCTAATCTATTTAGACGTGCTTTTGCGAGAAAAGAACGTAACGCGTGCAGCTAGCCAGTTAAACATCACTCAACCCGCGATGAGTAATGGATTAAAACGTTTACGTAACCTGTTTAACGACCCTATTCTTGTGCGTACTTCTGACGGTATGGTGCCAACTGAGCGCGCAAGAGCCCTTTCTCCTGTTATCCGAAAAATTTTGTTAGAGCTTGAAGAAGCACTGCAGGGGGAAGAAGAGTTTAATCAAGAAAACAGCCAACGCGTATTCCGCATAATGGCCAGTGATTACGCTGCATCTACGCTTATTCCAAAGCTATTAAGAAAGGTTAACAAGATAGCGCCAAACGTCACGATAGATATTATGACGCCAAGCGACGTAAACTTTCATGATGTCGAAGCGGGTAAAATCGATATGGCAATCAACCGCTTTGACGAATTGCCCCAGTCATTCCATCAAAAAACTATTTGGCGAGACGGATTTTCTTGCCTATTAAGTGCTGACAATGATGTTGTGGCGAAATTTAATCTCAACAGTTACCTTGCTTCAAAGCATGTATGGGTATCTAAAACCGGATTTGGTGTTGGTGTCGGTATGGACCCCAAAGATGTGCAAAAACTTGGTTGGGTAGACGAAGCCCTATCAAGGCTTGGAAAAAAACGTGATATTAAAGTTTTCACCCGTAACTACCATGTTGCAATGCAATTAGCCTACGAGGACGATTTGATCGCTACACTGCCGACTAAAGCCGCAATGTTACACAAAGACGATCCTAACTTTACTGTATTAAAACCACCATTCGATATTCCAGAAATTGAACTAAAAATGATCTGGAGTCCACTACTTCATCACGATGCATCACATATTTGGTTCAGACAGTTAATTATGGAGTCAGCAGCCGAGTGTTAACTCGCCTAGTCAAAGCAAACTAATCATTAACAAGCCAGATTGGACGCTAAAATCAGCTGAAAATCTGGTTTTTTTATGCCATCCACACACAAAATAACACACATGAATGAGGAGTATAAAAAACAACAATAAAACTTATGCGAATTCTAAGAAAACCAAAAAGAAAAATATTAAACATATGTTTTAGTTGAATTAATTAATAAATCTCACATTTGTCATGTATTCAAAAACTCCTTGTTCAACAACTTTCATCGATTAGGGGGTACTTGCCGTTATCTAGTTTAGTGAATACATTGTCCACCAAGATATAAATTTTATTAATGGTATGGATATGAACAAGCGTATTTCCTTGCATGGTCTGCAAATTTCCACTGAACTTCACCAATTTATTGAACAAGACGTACTGCCGTTAACAGCGATCGACAGCGATACATTTTGGCAAGGTGCAAGCAATATCATCCACCAACTAACGCCTAAGAACCAAAACTTACTTGCAATGAGGGAGAGCTTACAGAGCCAGATTGACCAATGGCACCAGGAAAACAGCTACAGCGAAACAACATTTAACCACTACAAAGCGTTTTTGACTGATATCGGTTACATCGAAACGCCATCAGAAAACTTTACAATTGAAACACATAATGTAGACGCAGAATTGGCTACTATGGCTGGTCCTCAGCTTGTTGTACCTATCATGAATGCTCGCTTTGCCCTTAACGCTGTGAATGCGCGCTGGGGTAGCTTATATGATGCGTTGTACGGTTCAGATATTATTACTGAAGAGGATGGTGCCGAAAACAAAGGCGGCTATAACCCAGTTCGCGGTGCAAAAGTCATTGCATTTGCAAAGCGCTTTCTCGATGAGTCACTGCCACTAATCAATGGTAGTCATAGTGACGCAGCAAAATATGAGCTTATCGACCAGCAACTTGTCATCACGCTTTCAAGTGGCGCGCAAACACGGTTAGCCACACCTGATGCTTTTATTGGCTCAGCTAGCCACAGCGAAACTAATACAAGTCTTCTATTTAAGCATAACCAATTGCTTGTTGAGCTTTGCTTTGACCTAAACAGTGCAATCTCTCAACAAGACACAGCTCAGCTATCCGACATCTATTTAGAGTCTGCATTGACGACGATTATGGACTGTGAAGACTCAGTTGCAGCTGTAGATGCTGAAGACAAGGTACTAGCTTACAAGAACTGGCTTGGTCTAATAAAAGGCGACCTTACAGAAAGTATAGAAAAAGGCGGCAAAACATTCACACGCCAGATGAACGCCGATAAAGCATTCACATCACCCAGCGGAGAAGCCTTCACGGTAAGTGCTCGCAGCGTTATGTTTGTTCGTAACGTTGGCCACTTAATGACAAATAGTGCGATATTGTTAGAAGATGGTGGTGAAGTACCAGAAGGGATCATGGATGCGCTAGTCACCAGCTTAATTGCAAGTCTTGATGTTAATGGTAAATACTCAGGTGGCAATAGTAAGCAAGGCTCTATTTACATCGTTAAGCCGAAAATGCACGGCAGTGAAGAAGTCGCATTTGCCAATGAATTATTTGCTCGTGTTGAGCAGCTACTTTCTTTGCCGAAAAACACAATTAAAATGGGTATTATGGATGAGGAGCGTCGTACTAGCCTTAACCTTAAAAACTGTATTTATCGCGCCAAAGAGCGAGTAGTGTTTATCAACACAGGCTTCTTAGACAGAACTGGCGACGAAATCCACACATCTATGCTCGCCGGTGCCATGACGCGTAAGAACGACATTAAGTTAACCGAATGGATTGCAGCTTACGAGCAAAGCAATGTTGATGTTGGGCTACAATGCGGCTTTAGTGGCAAAGCACAAATTGGTAAAGGTATGTGGCCTGTTCCAGACAATATGGACGATATGTACAAAGCCAAAATTGCACATGTTGAGTCTGGTGCAAATACGGCTTGGGTTCCTTCACCAACAGCTGCAACAATTCATGCGCTTCACTATCATCAAATCAACGTGGCAGACCTACAACAGCGTTTGATGAGCAGAACAACTGCAAATATCGATGATATTTTGAAGATTCCATTGGCTGATAGCACTGATTGGAATGTTGAAGAGATAACTCAAGAGTTAGACAATAATGCTCAAGGCATTTTAGGGTACGTTGTTCGCTGGATCGATCAGGGTATCGGTTGTTCAAAAGTACCAGATATCAATGATGTGGGGTTAATGGAAGATCGCGCAACACTTCGTATTTCAAGTCAGCATATTGCCAACTGGTTAAAGCACGGCATTTGTAATGAAGAGCAAGTCATGCAAAGTATCCAGAAAATGGCGAAAGTAGTTGATGAACAGAATCAACACGATCCGCTTTATCAACCTATGGCACAGAATTTCGACAATAATATTGCGTTTAAAGCTGCTTGCGACTTGGTATTCAAAGGCGAAACGCAACCAAGTGGTTACACTGAACCATTGCTGCATGCCTACCGTATTAAGCGAAAACAAGCAGCAGTGTAGTTAATCACAGACTGCCTCACTTTTTCTGGGGGGAGTTCTGATAACCAAAATAGTGTGCTTTTCAAAAGAATTTATTCTAGCGAAAGTACCAATGGTTATCAGAGCACCCTCCCCATCACTAATTACATTCCTATTTGCTTCACTTGAGTTAGCTTATTTACGTGCCTGAGAGTTAAACACAAAGCGTCGAGCTCAAAGCGTCAACAATTCAATACTGATCTGACTTCTTTCAGCTACCGTTAATGTTACACAAGGTAATGTCTTTTATCGTTCAAAACTACAAAACGCAAAACAAGATTGATACTTGCGAACGCAGCGCCCCGCCTAACGCGTAGCATATACGAAACAGGTTAATTGCGCTTTATCTTAGAATCGCTACCACTTATCCCAAAGTGGTGGCGAACAAATTTATTACAAATTATAGTAATCTGTGTAATTTAGTTAATGATTTAACGGTCTGCTACTTACAAGCAGAAAGGACGAACTTATGAAAGCTACAATCAAAGCAATAATCGCGGCCAGCGTATTATCCAGCGCTGGTTTATGTTTATCAGTATCGTACTCGGCGGCTGCCCAGCCACAGTTAGTAGAAGCCACTTACAAAGGCAACAGTTACATCATTGTTAATAAATACACGTCAGTAAATAGTGCTGACCGAGACATTTCTTCTTCAAACCTTTTCAATACAAAAAGCTTCGCACAAATCTTCGATAAACCTCTGGTTAAGATTCCTTTAGATGAAATTCCAGAGGCTGAAATTAAGACCCCTAAAAGTGACGGTCTGTTTGCGATTACCACCCTATTAAACGATCGACTACAACAGTTCATTGCAAGTATTACGCACACTAAACCGAGCTACGCGTTAAATGATGATGGGGAAATGGTAGAAGTTAGGGTGTTACAGAAGAGTTGTGATTTAACTTCCGGTAACTAAGAAGTATATACTGATATCTGCCCAATTCATTGGGCTTTTTATAGATTCACAAAAAATGCCACATTAATTTGTGGCATTTTTTCTTGTTAAACATATCTATTGTTATGTATTAATTTGCGGTTTTGTTTGTCCATATTCCCTAAGCGACAACACGGTTAAGGACGAACACACGGTGCCTACTAAAATTGGTAGGCACTGCTTTTTTCTAGTAGCGTAGCTACTGATATCTTATCTACTGCACAACTGTTAATATCGCGCTTACTAAAGACATGAATCTTATCTTTGTAGTTGCGGTCAACTCGGTCACCACCTGACTTCAATATAACGGTGACATTTTCACCTTTAGGTAGTGCTTTAAGGCCATTACCGTACAAACAAAGCGTTTCAGCCATCATCGCGCTTAAACTTTGATAGTAGTCTTTGCGCATTTGCTCTTGCTTCTGTGCTTGCTTGACCTGCTTTGACTTAATTTCTTTAGTTCTTTGTTCGAGTTGCCCTTTACTTGCTAGCAACTCTTTTTTACGTTTATCGAGCCTCTTAAGCTCTTTCTCAAGTTCCTTTTTCTCTTCCTTTTCACCGGCACGCTTCATTTGATACTCAGCGTTCCTGGACTCTCTCTCTATATCTCTTAAGTCATATGCCACATCTCGAAGGTCGTCCCTCAATTCACGATATTCTTCGCGGTTCCCTCGATGCAGTTCTATTACTCGTTCATAGGTTCTTGATGCCATCTCCATTGTTTTTGCAACCTCACGCTCGGCATCTAAGTTACCAATATCTAGATCCCCTACATCTGCAACAGCTTCAACGGTTGCTCTGATATCAGAGATCTGGTCAGGTGATAGAGGTGCCATTTGTTCAACAGGCGGCATTACGACATCGAAGTTAAATCTTCCCCAGTGGCCAAAGCTACTTTTTGATCTTACGGTAAATACTACACCCTGATCTTGAAGGTAAGTACTCTCAATACTGGATAACTTGACCCCTTCACTGCCCTTACTCGTGTCGACAGATGACTGAATAATATTATTCATAATATCTAGCTGACGATTAAGTTGATCTAAATTCACTGTTTCAGCCGTCACACTATAGCTTGCTAGTAAGCAAGGAATGGCTTTTAAATATGTTTTCATTATTTACTCCTCAGAAACCCAGTTCGCTGGCTGAATTGTGGTGTTACTATTAATAAATTGTGCTTGATATTCTATTGCGTCTTGTAATCTTTGATAGCGAATACGCTGCTCTAAGGCATCGTCATCACGCTGTGCGTTTACAAACTGAATAAAATCACTAATATCTTCTTTTCTTTCCTGCCTCGACGTATCGAGGATGTAGGTCGCCAGTTGTAAGTTACTTTGCTGCTGCTTGCTTGTGAGCTCGTTTGTAAAATTTGCCAACGCTAATTGTTGCTGCTGTTGGTAATCGCTCATTTTGTCATCAACCATTTGAGCCACTTGTTGCTGCATTTTTTCTTGCATTAGCTCACTTTGTTCTTGATGTTGGCTACCAAAGGTTAACAATACTCCATTGTCGTCCACCGTTAGCTGTACGTTGAACAACACGAATGCCATAGCAAAACATGAAAAAGCCATCGAGACTGCAGGTAGTCCTTGCCATTGCCACCAGTGATTTTCTTTAAACTTTATACCTGCGGTTCTATCCCAATCCGGTACATCACGTTCTTGACTCGTATCGGCTAAGTATTCAACATACTTCGCTGTTTTCATGCGTTCACCTAGTTCTGCGCTTTCTTCGTTATTCATTACATCATGTTCAAAGTGTTGGGATTGCGACTTGTCTAATTTGCCATTTAGCCAATCTTCAAATTGTTTATCACGCGGCGACATCTTCCACCTCCAAAAACTCTTTTAATTTATCCAAGGCACTATAGAGACGGGACTTAGCAGTATTCGTGGAAATACCTAATTGTTGTGCGATTTCCTCAAACGTAAAGTGCTGAAAAAACTTCATTTCAACCATTAGCTTCTGATTAAACGGCAACCTTTGCATTGCTGCATGCAGTTCATTGTGAGACTGGCTTTGCTGCGCGCTGTACTCAGGACATGCCGTTTCAACATCATCTTCTTGCTCTGG
Source organism: Thalassotalea sp. (assembly GCA_022448425.1). Classification (GTDB taxonomy): domain Bacteria; phylum Pseudomonadota; class Gammaproteobacteria; order Enterobacterales; family Alteromonadaceae; genus Thalassotalea_F. Next base: position 30,495 of record JAKVCY010000008.1, read on the forward strand.
GGTATCATCAATCGATTGCAAAGGCTTTTTACGACGGTAAAACTCGATACAACGATAGTGGGCAATTCTAAATAACCAGCCTTTAAATGGGCTATCCCCACGGAAGCTCGATAGGCTGTTAAAGACAGCAATAAAGATATCTTGCATAAGATCTTTCGCATCTTCTGGGTTATTCACCATGCGATAGGCGTAATTGTATATGCCCTTCTCATAGCGCTTTACTAAATTCATCCAAGCGTTCTTTTTTCCTTGTAGCGCTTGTTTTATAAGCGTTTCGTCGCTGCGTTCAAACACTCAATGTCCTAATTTATTGGCAATAATAGTTTCGTTATTTAATAGGTAGATTCGACTGTTCAAAAAGTTTGGAAAATTTTTAATTTTTTTAACTTTTATGAATTTTTTCTATATCGAGTAAATCGGTAACCAGTTGTGATACTTTCAAGAACAATCGTTGGCGCATACTCGTAGTTCGCCATAACAGCCCAATCTCTCGATACATATCATCTGGCATTTTTTCCAATGCCATATCTTTTTGGCTGACTACGCCCTTATCAACAGCCATTTGCGGTAAGAAGGTAACTCCCTTGTGGTAGTGCGCCATTTGAATCAAAGTCGTCAAGCTAGATGCATAGAACGGGTGAATTAAACCTTGGTCTTCAACATTACAGGCACTTACGGCATGCTCTGACAGGCAATGTTCTTGCGAAAGTAAGAATATGGAGTGTTGGGGGAGCTGGTGGTAATCGGGATCCTGCTTTACTTTGTTTATAAGGGCAGAGTTACCGGTAATATAAAAGGCATCGCGACCGACTACCTTTTGTTGAAAACTGTGCTGCGGCACGGGCAAGGCGAGAATAGCAACATCAATCTCTCCGTCAGCTAACATGCGCATTAAATTTTCGGTGGTATCTTCACGCAGATAGAGAGATACATCCGGCAGTTGTTGCTGACAGATTTCAGCTAAATCCGTCAATAGATACGGGGCGATTGTAGGAATACTTCCTAGCCTTAAGTTGCCACCGAAGGGCGTACCATAATGACGACAATAGTCCGAAAGCTCGGTTGTCGCAACAATGATTTGGCGTGCTTTTTTTACAACCTCTTCGCCATGGGGCGTAAATACAAATGACTTATGATCACGCTCGATTAATTGACATCGCAGCTGCTCTTCCAGCTTTAGAATAGCGCTACTTAACGTAGACTGGCTAACAAAACTAGCATCCGCTGCGCGATTAAAGTTCTGATATTGGTACAATGCCAACAGATATTGGAGGTGCTTTAAATTAGGTAAATTTGCCGACATGTCTTAATCACTATTTTTAATCAAAGAATAAACTTAGATTAAGTTTAGCAATTAATTCCTAATTAACAATAGCGATGATAAACACTAAGCGTAGCTAAAGAAGCAATTAACAGATACAAAAAAGCCACTGCAATGCAGTGGCTTTTTGCATGAAATAACGTTAGGAAATTATGCGCCTAACGTACTCGATAGAATCCAGAAGAAGATGATCGATAGACCAGCACCTACTGGTAAGGTAATAACCCAAGAAACTACGATGTTACGAACAACACCTAAGTTGATTGCTGCAATACCACGTGCCATACCAACACCTAATACCGCACCTACTAGTGTTTGCGTTGTTGAAATAGGTAAACCTGTACCTGACGCGATAACAACTGTACATGCCGCAGCTAATTCAGCAGCGAAACCACGACTTGGTGTTAAGTGCGTAATACCTTTACCGATAGTTGCGATAACACGGTGACCAAAAATAGCCAGACCAGCAACAATACCGAAGCCACCCAATGGTAAAATCCACCACTCTAGAGCAGCTTTCTTAACGATTTGACCTTCGTTACCAACAATGCTCACAACAGCAGCTAATGGACCAATTGCGTTAGCAACATCGTTTGAACCGTGAGCAAATGCCATACAACAAGCAGTAACAACCATTAGTACAGCGAAAACTTTCTCTACGTTAACGTAGTGGCTGTCTTTATCAGCATTCTCGTCAAATTTAAGGCGAGCGATAAACGCTTTACCAATAAGTGCTACAACAACAGCTACAGCAATTGCATATACGTAACCTTCAACTGCACCAACATCTAAACCAATGTGCTTAAGACCTTTCTTGATTGTCACTAAAGACAGAACAAAGCCAGCTAAGAACATGTATAGAGGTACCCAGCGTTTTGCTTGGCGCAATGGGTGGTCAGTGTCAAAGATAAGCTTTTGCGCACTATTGAAGATAATGAATGCAATTACACCTGATAATAATGGTGTAACAATCCAGCTACCGACGATGCCGCCAACTTTACCCCATGCTACGGTATCTGCGCTCACACCTAATGCTGCGAAACCAATGATCGCACCAACGATTGAGTGAGTTGTTGAAACTGGCCAGCCTAATGCTGAAGCAACAAGTAACCAAGTAGCAGCAGCTAATAGCGCTGAAATCATACCGTAAACTAATAAATGCGGTATGTCAGTAAAGTAACTAGGGTCAATAATACCCTTACGGATTGTTGATGTTACCTCACCACCAGCAAGGTAAGCACCCGCAAATTCAAAGATCATGGCAATAATAATTGCCTGCTTAATCGTTAGTGCTTTAGAACCTACAGACGTACCCATAGCATTAGCTACGTCATTTGCGCCAATACCCCATGCCATAAAAAAGCCAACAAGCGCAGCAATGATTACCAGCATAGAGCCGTGTGTTAATAAAATATCCATCGAAACTTACTCTACTGCTTCGCTAATAAAATTTCTAAACGCGCACCAACGCGCTCAGCTAGGTCTGCTAAATCGCCTACCCACTCAATAATTTGATACAAGAACATAACATCAACTGGGTTTAGCTCTGCTTCCAGTGCCATAAGGCCAGTACGTAAGCTTACTTGCATCGTATCTGTATCGTCTTCAATCTCGTCTAACTGGTGGATCATTTTTTCCACTAGTTGAACTTCACGACCACGGAAGCCAGTTTCCAATAAGTCATCTAACTCATTGATCGCTTCAGCAGCTTTTTCGATCGCGTCTAAACAACGGCTTACATATTTCGTGAAATCAGCTTGTAATGACGTTGGGATTTCTAACTGACGACCGTAAACACGGCCCGCAATGTCTTTTGCTTTGTTAGCGATGCGATCTTGCTGCGTTAATAGTTCAAGTAAGTCAGCACGATCAACAGGCATGAATAAACCACCTGGTAGCTCTAATCTTAATTGACGTTTTAATGCATCAGCCTCTTTTTCTAACGTTGAGATGTCTTTCTGCACGTCATGTGCTTTATCCCATTCCTTGGCCATCGCTGCATCAAAAAATGCGGTCAACTTGCTAGCACAGTCAGTAGCAATGCTGATGTGCTGTTCTAGTGGTTTAATAGGTGATTTTGCAAATACACCCAGTATTGAGTTGTTCGGCATAATAATTTCCGGTACAAATCTATTGATTACTTTTCGTGGCGGATTCTAGCTTATGGGCAGTGAATTGCAACTAATTGATCAACTAATTGAAATAGCCTTAAAAAAGCTAGGGGCTAAACGTATAAAAGCACAGCTTAGCTGTGCCTTTATTAACATATTGTTAAATAAAAATTAATCTTTATTTAACTAAAGTTTTTTCATGTCTTCAGGTGTTGTGTGACGTACCACTTTACCCTTCACGAAATAGATGATGTATTCACAGATGTTTTGACAACGGTCGCCAATACGCTCAAGCGCTCTAGCCGACCAAATAACAGACATAACTTGTGGAATAGCACGCGGGTCTTCCATCATGTAAGTCATTAATTGACGCATTAAACCTTCATACTCGCGGTCAATCTTGTCGTCTTTTTTGTGTACTTTAATGGCAGCATCAAAATCCATACGAGTAAATGCATCCAATGTGCTTTGCAGCATCACCAATACACGACGTCCTAAGTTTTCTAAATTAACGAGAAGGTCACGCTGTTCTTTCGAGAAGCTCTCTTCAGCAACTTTAGCAATCTTCTCTGCTTCGTCACCAATGCGCTCAAGGTCTGTGATTGTCTTGATAATCGCCATAATAAGGCGAAGATCGCCAGCAGCAGGCTGACGCTTAGCAATAATACGTGAACATTCTTCGTCAATGCTGACTTCAAAGTCGTTGATTTGATAGTCATTCTTCAGAACTTCTTTGGCTAGCTCCTCATCGCCTTCAATCATCGCACTGATAGAGTCTTTTAGCTGCTTCTCAACTAAACCACCCATTGCCATTACATGGTTGATTACACGTTCTAAATCTTCGTTGAATTGGCCAGAAATATGTCGGCCTACATTTAATTTATCCATAGTATCTCTTCCTACTGCTTACTTTGATTATAGCCAGAATGTTCGCTTAACCGTAGCGACCAGTAATGTAATCTTCAGTTTTCTTCTTAGCGGGGGTCGTAAATAAGGTATTTGTATCTGAATATTCGATTAAGTCACCCATGTACATAAATGCCGTTTGATCAGATACACGTGCAGCCTGCTGCATGTTGTGTGTAACGATAACAACGGTGAATTGTTTCTTAAGGTCGTTAATCAACTCTTCAATTGTTAGCGTTGAAATTGGGTCAAGTGCTGACGTTGGCTCATCAAGCAATAAAACTTCAGGCTCAATTGCGATTGCACGAGCGATAACCAAACGTTGTTGCTGACCACCAGATAAACCTAATGCACTATCGTGCAGACGGTCTTTTACTTCTTCCCAAAGTGCTGCCGCTTTTAATGAACGCTCTACCGCTTCATCTAGCACACGACGGTTTTTCTCGCCTGTAATGCGCAAGCCGTAAACAACATTTTCATAAATGCTTTTTGGAAACGGGTTTGGACGTTGGAATACCATGCCCACTTTACGACGAAGTGCTGCAACATCAACATGCTTACCGTAAATGTTCTCACCGTTAAGGTTAATATCACCTTGAATGCTACATGTATCAACTAAGTCATTCATTCGGTTGATACAACGTAATAACGTTGATTTACCACAACCACTTGGACCGATGAAAGCCGTCACTTGACCTTTAGGGATTTTCATCGAAATGTTGTTTAACGCCTGCTTTTCACCGTAAAACAAGTTTAGATTTTCAATCTCTAACGCCGTTTGCTCTGGTGTTAGGTTATTTAAGTCTAAAGGTGCTGCTACTTCATTCGCTTTTGGATTTACAGTAATCATAACTAATTCTTTTAACCTTTTTTAAAGGCACCACCTATGCAGTGCCTGCTAAATCTTTAAATTGCTGATGCCCTAGTATTTCTATGTTTTACGCGATTCTCGCAACTAGAGCGTCTCTACATTAATGCTCTAATGCACGGTATTTCTCACGTAGCTTGTTACGTATATTAACCGCTGTCATGTTAAGACCAATGATAATGGTCACAAGCAATAGTGCCGTTGCGTAAACTAGTGGTCTTGCCGCTTCTACGTTCGGGCTTTGGAAGCCAACATCGTAGATATGGAAACCTAAGTGCATAAACTTGCGTTCTAAGTGAAGGAACGGGAAGTTACCGTCAAGTGGCAAGGTTGGCGCCATCTTCACTACACCTACTAGCATTAGCGGAGCAACTTCACCCGCTGCACGTGCAATCGCTAAAATAATACCTGTCATAATAGCAGGAGAAGCAATTGGTAAAATGATTCGCCATAAAGTCTCAGCTTTGGTAGCGCCTAACGCTAAACTACCGTGGCGCATAGCTGCTGGAATACGCGCTAAACCTTCCTCAGTCGACACGATAACAACTGGCAATGTAAGGATTGCTAGTGTTAAAGCTGACCATAGTACACCTGGTGTACCAAATGTAGGGCTAGGAAGCGTTTCAGGGTAGAACAATCTATCTAAGTTGCCACCAACCATGTAAACGAAGAAACCTAAACCAAATACACCGTAAACGATTGAAGGTACACCCGCTAAGTTGATTACCGCGATACGGATTAACTTAGTAAATGCGTTTTTACCTGCATATTCATGTAAGTAAATCGCTGCAATAACACCAAATGGCGCAACAATCACTGTCATTAACAATACCATTAATACAGTACCGAAAATCGCTGGGAATACACCACCTTCAGTATTTGCTTCACGTGGTTCATCGAAGATGAAGCCGATACTCTGGTCAAAGAATACTGCAACCTTACCGAAGAAACCTAGCTGGTTGTTGAAAGTAACTTTGATGATTTGTTCAAAGTTTATCGTTACCTTTTCTCCGCCCATGGCGCGCATAACGATTTGGTCACGGGATACTTGGTCACGAAGTGCTGTTAGGTCTTTTTCAAGTACTTGGTATTCTTCTTTTAACGCTTGAGTTTGCGCTTCAAGATCTCGTTTGACTTCGTCAGTTAACGTGCCATCAATTACGTGCTTACGCTCACGCAAACGAAGTCGCTCTAGGTTGTAGTTAATCGCGCCAATATCGACTTGTTGTAACTCACGAATCTGCTCTTGGAACTCATTGACTCGGTCTAGAAGCTCATCTAAACGCGAATTATCAACAACTTCACCGTCTAAGATAATTTGCTCAAGGAAACCATAAAAGTTACCGTTGCTGCGACGTTCAACAATCGCAATATCTTCAGGCAAGCTCTGCTCAGTAATTTGAGGGCCTAGAATCCATCTGAAGTCTAAGCTTACTAATTCACGGTTACCCGTTTTAATCAATAAGCGTTCAATCGTATCGCCTTCGATTTCAACACCTAAGTCGCGGTGTGCTAACTGGCTTGCAGGAATACGTTCACGGTCATAGATTTCACCGATAACAACTGACTTTTGTCCTTTTTCGTCAACCATGTTGAACTGGTGAACTTGTGAAGGCCAGAAGTACGATAAACCGTTTGATGCTATTAGCCACAATAGACCAACTACCGATATTAAGCTCAGACTAACGCCACCGGCTGAAAGCCATACCCAAGGGGAGCCTGTTTTAAACCAATCTTTCATTTAATCAATCCTTCCCTTACAGCGAGCTGTACTTTTCTCTTAGACGCTGACGAACAAACTCAGCCAACGTGTTGAATACAAAAGTGAAAACAAACAATACAAATGCAGCTAAGAATAGAATTCGGTAGTGAGAACTGCCTACTTCAGATTCTGGCATTTCAACTGCAATGTTAGCTGATAACGTACGCAGACCTTGGAAAATACTCCAATCAACAATTGGTGTGTTACCTGTTGCCATTAATACAATCATAGTTTCACCAACTGCGCGGCCTAGGCCCATCATCACAGCAGAGAAGATACCAGGACTAGCGGTAAGTAATACCACTTTAACAAGTGTCTGCCATGGCGTAGCACCTAGTGCTAAAGAACCGCTCGTTAAGTGTTTCGGAACACTAAAGATTGCATCTTCTGCCATCGAGAAAATTGTCGGCACAACAGCGAAGCCCATTGCAATACCTACAACCAATGCATTACGTTGGTCAAAAGAGATACCTAAGTCGTTAGTAATGTATTGACGAATATCGCCACCAAAGAACACGTCTTCCATTACAGGCGATAACGAGAATGCTAACACGCCTGCTAATAAAAGCATTGGGATAAGGATTAGCGGAGCCCAATCTTCAGGAATTCGCGCCTTCATCTCTTTTGGTAATTTAAACCACGCAAAAGCCGTTAAAAAGGTTGCAACTGGCAGGAAGATAAGTAGCAGCATGATTGCTGGTAAGTAGTCTTCAATTAACGGCGCTAACCAAAGACCTGCTAAGAAACCTAAGATTACCGTCGGCAATGCTTCCATTAACTCAATCGTAGGTTTTACTTTTTTACGCATGGCTGGTGGCATGAAGTAAGCCGTGTAAATCGCAGCACTTAATGCTAAAGGAACCGCAAATAACATCGCGTACGCAGCAGCTTTCATCGTACCGAACGAAATAGGTACTAGTGAGAACTTAGATTCGAAATCGTCTACACCACCTGTAGATTGCCAGATGTAATCTGGCTCAGGGTAGCCTTCATACCAAACTTCTTGCCAAAGCGCCTTCCAAGTTACCTCTGGATGCTGATTGTTCACTTTCATTAATGCAAGTGATTCGCCGTCAGCAAAAATTAACGCATCCGCACGTGGTGCGATAGCGAAAGCTTTAGGTGCTGCTTTAGCAATATGGCCGTGCCATAAATCCGCATCACTTGTTGTGTAGAAAATACCCATTTCGCCAGACGGCGTTAATGTGAAGAAGCTCTTGCGATATAGCTCGGTGTAAATAGCAGTCACAGGCTCTGTCGTGCTAGCAGTAAAGCGTCTAATTTCTTGGAATTGACGGCCCTTCTTAGCAGCAACTTCAAACCATTGACTCACCTGACCTTGGCTGTCACCGATTAATACTGAACTACCACCTGATAACAACGCCATTGCAGTAATTTCTGCACCGTCGGCTACCACGTTAGTTAGCTCTGCTTTTAGGTCAACTGAGAATTCATCATCTAAATCGTAGATGAAGACACGATTACCATCGCGAACAATCGCCATCATTAAGTCAGGTGTAATGAGTACGTCATCAACGTTACCACCTGTAAATTCAATCTCTTGGTATACCGGTTCAAAAGCAGAATCGTAGCTGAAGTCATCATCAGCGACTAACGTCGTTTTGATCAATCGCTTGTCTTCCGTGTAAGCAACGAAAATCGCTTTTTCATCGTCCATTTCAAAAGCGGCTTTGACTAAACGCCCTTCTTGCTCATCAATTGGCAAGCTATCTGCGCCTAATGGATAAGCAACAGATGGTGTGATATCACGACTGTCTTTTGGGTAAATAGCTGTAAACTTGGCGCTAACAACTTTTACATTACCTTGCGTATCTGTCAGTAAGCGACGACCGCTGTTAGACGTTACCAATAGCTCAACTTCACCATCAACTAACGCTTCAGATAAAATTTCACTGCCTTGTGGGCGGAATTCGCTTTCAGACATTTGGTAGAAGGTCATGACACCTTTTTCGTCTACTTGATACGCCACTTCTTTTAACTCATCCAAGCCAGTAGCAAGTGTTACACTGCCAGGCTTAACAAGTACTTCACCAACTGGTTCTACTTCCGCAGACTCAAAAATTGGCTTAATGACATACAATAAATAGAGAAATATTAGGATCAAAGTAAATAGCACCATGACACCTCCAAGAGAGATGAACCACTTAGCTAGTTTATTTTTCAACTGACGCACATCAGCTGATTGAGACGCTATAGACACTCAATATACCTACTAAAATTAAAGGGATTAAAATGAATTGCGCGAATTATAAGACAGAAATGTGACAGTTTTGTGACAACCTCTGTCACAAAACCCCATGAGTAAAGCACAAAACCTTTGTTTTATATGGGGTTAAGCACAAGTCACAATGCGGTAACATATGCAATAAAGTGCTAAAAACCTGATCATTAAAGCAATTTTTAGCTAAAAAATATTTAGGACAATTTAGCCATTATCTAAAACTGAGTTTAAGACTAAGCTAATTATCTACTTTGCATTTAGTTTTTGGCTATCAACTAACTATCGATGACTAATTGCGTAAGTCAGCGCAAAAAGCCACAGAATTCAGGAGATTCAAGACAATAGTAATCACCATAGAACCCAAAAGAGCGAGTACAAAACTCGCTCTTTTTATTTCCGTTTTAAGGCATAAAAACTTGGGTCGGTTAGCTCGCTCTTAATTCACGGCGTAATATTTTCCCAACGGTAGATTTGGGTAACTCATCCAAAAATACAATTTTCTTAGGCACTTTATAAGCTGTTAAATCATTGCGACAATGTTCTATAATCGCTGCCTCATCAACTTGTTGACCGGGAGCTAAAACCAAGTAGCCGCAAACTTTTTCGCCACTATGGTCATCAGGTTCACCCACCACCGCTGCTTCCATTACCTGAGGATGAGAGACAATAACCTCTTCAACCTCATTCGGATAGACGTTGAACCCAGAGACAATAATCATGTCTTTTTTACGGTCGACAATTCTAAATCTACCGTCAGCTTCAGCAATGGCTACATCGCCAGTTTTGAAGAAATCATTAACAATTGATGCAGCGGTAGCCTCTGGTTTTTGCCAATAGCCTTGCATCACTTGTGGCCCCTTAACCACTAATTCGCCGGCTTCACCTTGTGGCACTTCTTGATTGTTGTCGTCCCAAATTTGGACTTCAGTGCCTGTTAACGGGAAACCAATGGTGCCCAGTCGCTCGTTACCAGGCTCGTTAAAGCTAACAACAGGAGACGTTTCCGACAAACCATAGCCCTCAGAAATACTGCACCCAGTCGTGCCATGCCAAAGCTGAGCAGCATCCTGAGTCAATGCAGTACCACCAGATATGGTCATTTTGAGCGCAGAAAAATCTAACGTTTCAAATTCAGGGTGGTGGCATAAACCAACAAATAAGGTATTTAAGCCACAGAACATGGTGAATTTCACGCCTTTCAGCGCACTAACAAATGCGTCTAAGTCACGGGGGTTTGGAATAAGCACATTGTGAGCACCATGTGACGAGGCCAATATCAAATTCACTAAGAAGGCGTAAATATGATACAGCGGCAATGGGCATATGTAGATATCTTTACCGTCTTCACTTACATTCTTAAAACGTTGATAACACTGCTCTGAGTTGTTAAGTAAATTACCATGGGTTAGCACGGCGCCTTTTGATAAGCCTGTTGTACCGCCGGTATACTGAAGTACTGCTAAATCTTCCAACCCAGCTGATGATGGCGTAAATTCCGATTCCTTCTCGCCTGCTGCAATACAATCAAGTAACGACAAAAACTCGCCACTATAGGCTTTATCAGGCATCAAAAAATCAGTGACACTGGTAGCAATTACAGTTTCTATCGGAGTATCTGATTGAATCGCTGTAAGATTTGGTAATAAGTCAGCCAAAATAACGATAGCTTTAGCGCCAGAATCAGAAAACTGATGTTTCATTTCACGCTGAGTGTATAGCGGGTTGGTATTCACCAACACTAACCCTGCCAACATAGCGCCATACGCTGCCACTGGGAATTGAATAATATTAGGCAATTGAATTGCTATTCTATCGCCCTGTTCTAAATTTGTGTGGTGCTGCAAATATTTCGCAAACGCTAATGCTTTGTTGTATGTTTCGCCAAACGTAAATGTTTGTCCCAAACAAGTATACGCTGGCTGGTCCGCATATTTTGCAAAGCTATCCCCAATTAACTCTGCTAATGAACACTTCCCCTGTAAATCAATAATTGTGTTATCCATAGCCCTTCCATTTTGTTTTTTATCGTAAGAAGAATTTATATATTAGTTTATGAATCAATTTACCGTAAGGTGGGAAAGCTTGTACAGCAGAATTAAATTTCCCCTTCTGGAATACAGACTTAGCCTTGCTAAACGTCATAAATCCCTCTGGACCATGATAGTGTCCCATGCCCGAAGGACCAACCCCACCAAATGGTAAATCTTCCTGTGCCACGTGCATTGCGGCATCATTAATACATACACCGCCAGCGTGTGTTTGCTCCAACACTTTCTTTTGAAGCGCCTTATCGTGACTACATAAATACAGTGCAAGTGGCCTATCGCGATCATTAATAAAGTCGATCGCTTCATCGATAGTTTGATAACTGACGATAGGTAATAGTGGTCCAAATATTTCCTGCTGCATCACGGTCATATCATCAGACACGTTTGTCACAAGCGTCAACGGCAGTTTGCAAGCAGACAAACAGGCTTCAAGAGAGTCTGAACCCAACACTTCAATTTTGCCTCCTTTTGCTTCTGCATCATCTAAGCATTCTTTAAGTCGCGAAAGCTGAGCGCTATTGATAATTGCTGTGACATCATTATTGTCAGCGACCTTAGGATACATTTTATCATGCCAATATCGCGTTGCTTCAATTAACTCACCAACGCGATTTTTGGGGCAAAGAATATAGTCAGGCGCTACACAAGTTTGTCCGGCGTTCAGGGTTTTCCCCAAAATAAAGCGCGACACTGCATCTTTCATATCAATCTGAGTATCTATGATTGTTGGAGACTTACCACCAAGCTCTAACGTAACCGGTGTTAGATTTTGTGCTGCTGCAGCCATCACCATCTTGCCAACCCTTGTTGAGCCAGTGAATAGCAAATGATCGAAGGCTTTGGTAGAGAAGTGAGCAGCTACTTTAGGGCCACCACCATAAAGTGAGACATCGGCTGTAGTAAATATCTCAGCCAGCATTGCATGTAATACCTGATTAGTAGTCGGTGTAAACTCCGACATTTTAATCATGACTTTGTTACCAGCAGCCAGCGCGGTAGCAAGCGGGCCAATCGCAAGATAAAGAGGATAGTTCCAAGGCGTAATGATGCCAACAACACCTAAAGGCTGATACATAACGAAAGCTTTCGCTGGCTGAAACAACACCCCTACTTTCCGTTTCGATGGTTTCATCCAGCTTTCAAGATGCTTGATGGCGTAGTCAATGGCCATTAACGATGGCATGAAATCGCCCATTTTGCTGTCGTCATGTGAGCGACAACCAAAATCTTTATCTAGGGCTTCAATTAGAGCACTTTGATGCTTGAGCATTCCCGCTTTCAACTGCTTTAAGTTCTCAATACGTTGCTCGTATGCCAAATAAGGTTGTTGATAAAACGATGCCTTTTGTTGCTCAAAGTGGTGCTCGATTGCATCGACAAAATGCGAGTCTTGCTCTATTGTATAGGTATTATCAGCCATGGAGTAGCCTTCTTATTGTTTTGTTTCGTTAATATCGCATCCGTCGCAGCCTCTTCTATACACTATGAATTAGATGAATAGACCGCATAAGTAACCCAAGGTTACTTAATTCGTCATGGCAGATCAACATATGGGCGTTTTCTTTCAATTGACTTAATGAAATTGCTACAGGGTATCAAACTGACTATTGACAATTCGTCGCCAAAGGTTAGCTTAAACACTGTTTTTAGAAGGATATTTTCTACTTTTGCGTCAATAGAACGCATTGAGTTGGGTAAAGCTGCATGCAAATATCAAAAATAATGACAACTGAGCTTATTACGCTATCGCTTGATAATACACTGGCAGATGCGAAAACACTGTTTGATCAACACCGTATTCATCACATTATTGTACTCGATGACGATGACAAGCTCGCAGGTTTACTAACAGATAGGGACCTGTATAAGCATTTAAGCCCAACTATCGGCACTTACAAAGAAACTCACCTAGATCAGCAAATGCTGAAAAAGAAAATACATCTAGTGATGACGCGCACTATCATTACTGCAACGCCAGAATTAACCATCAAAGACGCTTTGATTTGGTTCGACGACAACCACATTTCGTGCTTGCCAGTTATTAGCCCAGATAACCATGTGTTAGGCATTATTTCTTGGCGCGATTTAATAAAAGTACTGGCCCAAGTGCAACGTCAAGGCTAAAGGCGATAGAAAGGCCCGCAAATTAACCATTGATTCACAAAGGAAGATTGCGGCAATCATCGCTTCTAACTACAATACACAGCAATTATCTCATCATAATCATTAGGATTAACTCATGGCATTGCCAGATAAATTTATCTACTCAATGCACCGCGTATCAAAAGTGGTGCCTCCAAAGAGAACTATCTTAAAAAACATTAGTTTATCATTCTTCCCTGGCGCTAAAATCGGCGTATTAGGTTTGAATGGTGCAGGTAAGTCAACATTACTCCGCATCATGGCGGGTGTTGATACTGAGTTTGAAGGTGAAGCTCACGCATTAGCAGGTACAAAAATTGGCTACTTTCCACAAGAGCCTCAACTTGACGAAAACCAAACAGTTCGCGAAGCCGTTGAAGAAGCATTTGCCGAAGTTAAATCTGCATTAACGCGCCTTGACCAAGTGTACATGGAATATGCAGAAGAAGGCGCAGATTTCGATGCACTTGCTAAAGAGCAAGGTGAGTTAGAAGCTATCATCGCTAGCCATGACGGTCATAACTTAGACAACGCACTAGAAAAAGCAGCTGATGCCCTTCGCCTACCAGAGTGGGATCAAAAAATCGCGGTACTTTCTGGTGGTGAACGTCGCCGTGTTGCTCTATGTCGCTTGTTGCTATCTAAACCAGACATGTTATTACTTGACGAACCTACCAACCACTTAGATGCCGAATCTGTTGCTTGGTTAGAGCGATTCTTACACGACTTCAACGGTACCGTTGTGGCAATTACCCATGACCGTTACTTCCTAGACAATGTAGCTGGCTGGATTTTAGAACTTGACCGCGGTGAAGGTATTCCATGGGAAGGTAACTACTCTTCTTGGCTTGAGCAAAAAGATGCTCGACTACAACAAGAGCAACGCGGTGAAAAAGCACTACAAAAAACCATTAAGCAAGAGCTTGAATGGGTTCGTCAAAACCCTAAAGCACGTCAAGCGAAAAACAAAGCTCGTATGGCGCGTTTCGAGGAGCTTAACAGCCAAGAGCACCAAAAACGTAATGAAACTAACGAGTTATACATTCCACCAGGTCCTCGTTTAGGCGACAAGGTATTAGATGTTAACAACCTGGTAAAATCTTACGGTGAGCGCGTGCTAATTGACGATTTAAGCTTCAGCATTCCAAAAGGTGCGATCGTCGGTATCATCGGTGCTAACGGTGCAGGTAAATCAACGCTATTTAAAATGCTGTCAGGTGCTGAGCAACCAGACTCTGGCTCTGTTGATGTTGGTGAAACGGTCAAGCTTGCAAGCGTTGACCAATTCCGAGACGACATGAATGACAAGAATACGGTTTACCAAGAGATCTCTGAAGGTCACGATATCATTCAAATTGGTGGTTACGAAATCAACTCTCGTGCCTATTGTTCACGCTTTAATTTCAAGGGCAATGACCAACAGAAATTTATTGGTGACCTTTCAGGTGGTGAACGCAACCGTGTGCATTTAGCAAAGCTAGTGAAAACTGGTGGTAACTTGTTACTTCTGGATGAGCCAACCAACGACCTTGACGTTGAAACGCTGCGCGCACTTGAAGAAGCCCTGCTTGAGTTCCCTGGTTGTGCCATGGTTATCTCGCATGACCGTTGGTTCCTTGATCGTATCGCAACTCACATCATCGATTACCGCGATGAAGGTCAGGTTAACTTTTTCGAAGGTAACTTTAGCGAATACGATGAATGGCTGAAAAAAACGCTTGGGCCTGATGCAAATCAACCGCATCGCATAAAATACAAAAAAATCAGTTAATTCTGAAATATTTAAGGCACCTAAGGGTGCCTTTTTTATAAACACAAGCTATGCTAGATATTAACCACTACTAATGATTTTTATTTGAAATGGAAAACAGACGTCAATTCACTCGCATTCTTTTTTCAATCAAAGCTAAGCTCACTGTCGATGAGCAAGAGTACCCTGTCTCCATTCATGATATTTCATTAAATGGTGCCTTAGTCACTGATCCTAACACCGAGCAATATCTGCAAGGTAAACTAGGTACTTTAATGTTTTCGCTAAGTGACGCAGAGTCAACGGTTGAAATGCACGTGGCGGTAGTTCATCAAGAGCCTGAAGTTATCGGACTTCAGGTTAATGCAATCGATATCGATAGTGTCACTCACCTTAGGCGATTGGTCGAATTAAACCTCGGTGATGAAAGCCAATTAGAAAAAGAACTTTCCCAACTTTCCAAACACAATTAATCAGTAAGGGACGTAGTATGCAACATATTGTTATTAGCTTTGTCGGCCAAGACAAGCCAGGCCTTGTTGAAAAATTATCTAACCTTATCAGCGAACATCAAGGCAATTGGCAAAATAGTAGTCTTCATCATTTAAGTGGCATGTTTGCTGGCGTCATTGAAGTTTCGGCACAAAGCGAACAAATTGCCGCATTAACAGCAGCGCTATCTGATATCGAAGATCTAAACGTCATTACTCAAACCACTCAAGCCGCGAAAAGCGAAAGTAATCTAGAGACGGTAACGCTAGAGCTAACAGCAAATGACCGTACTGGCATTGTCCAAGATATTTCCTCTGTAATTCACCAACAAGGTGGCAATTTATTAAAGCTGGTTAGTAAGCAAGGTCCTGCCCCTCACACGGGTGTCACAATGTTTAACGCAAAGGCAAAGATTGCAGTGAGTGCATCACACCTGGACAAATTAATTGATGCATTAGAGTCTATTGAAAATGACTTAATGGTTGATGTATCTGCCAACTAATGCGCTAGCCATTTTAGCTATCTAAACTTTGAGGTTGTTTTAAGAAAGTATCAGCAACTCCCATTCAATATAGCAACCATTCTGAGCTATCGAGAAATGGCAATCGAATAAAAAGCATTCGCTAATTGTATTGACTAGAAAATTGTGACAGTTTAAAGACAGACTTCGTCAAACTGTCACATTCAGTTAGTAGACTGATATTTTTAATAAAAATCTCACGGTTAAATGAACGACACTCGCATTTATTTCGACAAAGAGCTCAGCTGGTTATCCTTTAATGAGCGTGTACTGCAAGAAGCAGCAGACGCAACTGTGCCATTAATTGAGCGTATCCGTTTCCTTGGTATTTACTCGTCAAACCTAGATGAATTCTTCCGTGTTCGTGTTGCGAATATCAGACGTAAAGTTCTGGTTGCACGCGCTACTCAAGGGGACAGCGTTGAAGACAGCCCTGAGCAGCAACGACTCGATGAGATCATTGAGAAAGTTTCTAAATTAACCGATAAGTTTCAGCCAATTGCGGTCGAAATATTCAAAGAGCTGGAAAACAATAACGTAGAACTACTGTTCAACGATGAGAAGTCGAAGGTATTTAAGAAACGACTGTCTGCTACTGAAAAAGATTGGATTGCGACTTTTTTCCATCATCAAGTTATTCGTCACATAACCCCAATAATTATTTCATCCAATACCCAATTGGTTAACTGCCTAGATGATGATGGTATTTATCTATTGGTAGCTCTTAAGCAAGAAGAGCAAATTCAATATGCGTTAGTAGAAGTTCCCCGTTCGGAAGTTAGTCGCTTCGTAATTTTGCCAAAAGCGGAAGGTGCTAAAAAGCAGCGAGTATTGATGCTTGACGACATTATTCACTATTTCTTAGATGAAATTTTTACCGGCCTCTATGCATACGAAGATATGGATGCGTACTCGATAAAGCTAACTCGAGATGCCGAATATGACTTAACTGACGAGCTCGATCAGAGTCTACTAGACAAAATGTCGAAGGGCCTGAAACAGAGATTAAAATCTGCACCATCACGCTTGGGATATGATCGCCACATGCCCGAGTATATGGTGAAGTTTCTGCGTAAGGCATTGAAAATTCGTGATGAAAATAACTTAGTGCCTGGCGTGCGTTATCGCCACTTTAAAGACTTCATTGGTTTCCCTAATCTAGGGGATAAATCATTAGAAAAGGCAGAGTTAGCGGCTTTAGATTCCCAGCAATTTCTAGCTCACAGCAATATATTTGACGCAATTAGTCAGGGCGACATTCTCGTTTATTATCCCTACTACAAATTCAGACATTTCACTGAGTTTGTGCGCCAAGCATCTTATGACCCCAATGTAACTCATATCAAGATTAATATTTATCGCGTTGCCAAGAATTCGGAAATAATTCACTCGTTAATGGAAGCGGTAAAAAATGGTAAACAAGTCACGGTAGTCGTTGAGTTACGCGCTCGTTTTGATGAAGAAGCTAATATCGAGTGGGCAATGCGTATGAAAGATGCGGGCATTCATGTTGAGTTCGGGATTGATACCCTGAAAGTGCACTCTAAGCTTTGTATCATTTCCCGTAACGAAGACGACAAAGAGGTACGTTACGCTCACATTGGTACGGGTAATTTTCACGAGAAGAACGCTCGAATCTATACAGATTATTCTTTGTTTACCAAACACAAAGAAATTACTCAGGAAGTTAATAATGTCTTCTCGTTTATTACACACAGCTATAAACGATTCAGATTTAATCACCTGATTGTTTCACCTATCACGTCGCGTCGACGCTTATATCAACTTATCGACAATGAAATAGCCTTTGCCTATGCGGGTGAGAAAGCAGAAATCACACTCAAGATAAATAACTTAGTAGACAAGGGCCTTATCGACAGGCTCTATAAGGCAAGCAGCGCTGGAGTGAAAATTAAGATGATCATCCGTGGCATGTGTTCACTTATTCCTGGGATAAAAGGAGTTAGTGAGAACATTAAGATTATTTCTATCGTCGACCAGTTTCTTGAGCACCCAAGAGTTATGCTATTTCGCAACAACGGTGAACAGTCATTATTCATAAGCTCCGCCGATTGGATGGAACGTAATATAGACCAACGTGTCGAGGTTGCCTGTCCAATTTACGACGAAACACTGAAAAAGGGAATTATTGAGAGCTTGGAAATTCAATTTAAAGACAATCAAAAAGCTCGTATTATTAATAGCGTGCAAGACAATAAATACGTCAAACAAGGGCAAAAGCAAGCGATTCGATCGCAACTCGCTCTTTACGATTTCTTGCAACAACAAGAAAAAGACATTAAAAAAGCATTAAAAAAATCGGAATAAGTAAATATGAGCCAATTATCTGAGCCTAACTCAACCAATGAACCGTACCACATTGGTGCGCTCGATATTGGCTCCAACAGCTTTCACTTTATCTTCGCCCGCGTGGTCAATGACAATTTACAAATACTGCATTCTGAAAAGTACCGCGTAAAGCTTGCTCAGGGCTTACAGTCCAACGACACGCTCAATCAAGCAGCGATAGAAAGAGGGGTAAAAGCACTTGCTGATTTAGCCCCGCTTACAGAGAATTTAACCCCAGAAAACTTCCGTGTAGTCGCTACATACACATTAAGAAAGGCAAGAAATGCACAAGCATTTTTAGATGCCGCAGCAAAAGTATTCCCCTTCGATATTGAGGTTGTATCTGGTCACGAGGAGGCGCGTCTTATTTATCAGGGCGTAGCTCACTACCTGCCGCCAGCAACTCAACGACTCGTCCTTGACATTGGTGGTGGCAGTACCGAAGTGGTTATAGGTAAAGATCTAGAAACTAGGCAACTAACCAGTTTGAATATTGGTTGTGTTAGTTTCGCGCGACGCTACTTTGATCACGGAAAGATCACCAAGAAAGCATTTGAGAGAGCAATCCTCTATGCGAAGCAAGAAATAGAGTCTCATGTAAAACGCTTCCAACGTGCTGGCTGGCAAGAAGTTGTCGGTACCTCTGGCACGATGAAATCGATTTTCCAACAACTAAACGGCATGAGAGGTGAAGAGTCGGCATTTACGTTAAAAGAACTTCATAAACTCAAAGAAATGCTCATTGAAGCGGGGCATGCCGATAACATTGATCTACCTAACCTCAAAGAAAGCAGACGTCATATTATTGCCCCTGGTCTTGCCATAGTTATCGCGCTTGTTGAAATGCTATCGATTAAAGATGTCGACTATTGTGACTACTCTTTAAGAGAAGGTGTCCTCAACGAACAGCTGGATGCCCTGCAATATGCCGATATTCGAGACAGAACGATTAATAGCCTTGCGACACGATTTAACGTTGAAGAACAACAGGTTGATAAGGTATCTGAAGTGGCCAACAAGCTATTTAATGCAGCATTAGCGCCTTGGAAGCTTAAGAAAAAAACATACCGTCAATTGCTAAATTGGGCGATAAAGATCCACGAGATTGGTTATGACATAAACCCATCCGCTTATCACAAACACAGCCGTTATATTGCACTCAATGCCGATTTGGCAGGCTTCACACTAGAGCAACAACAAGCGCTAGCATGGCTTATCGGCAATCAGCGTAAGAAAGTGCAATTTGAGGATGAACAACTTTGGTACGTACTCAATATTGGTAATCTATCCAAACTACTCGCCATATTGCGACTGTCAGTATTATTAAGCCAGCAACGTCAACTTACCGATGATGTTGAAATGCAGTTGTCGATAAAAGAAGAACAAATTGATATTGCCTTTTCTAGTCATTGGCTAGAAGACAAACCCTTGATTCAGGCAGACCTAGCACGCGAAAAGAAACAGCAAACCTTACTTGGTGTAAATTTATCATATAGCTAGCACATAACGAGTAGTTCCTATTAGGAATACCCCAATAGGTAGGAAATACACAAACAAAAAGGCCAGCGTTACGCTGGCCTTTTTGTCAATCTGTTGAGCTAAGTCAGCTTAGAAACCTAACTTTTTGAACTCTTTTTCAACTACTTTAGCCGGTAGTGGAATGTAGCCATCTTTTTCTACAATCTTTTGACCAGACTTAGAAAGCACCATTTTTAAGAATTCTGTAGTCATTGGGTCTAATGGCTTGTTCGGGTGCTTGTTTACGTAAACGTATAAGTAACGAGACAGAGGGTACTTACCAGATACAGCATTTTCCATAGACGCTTCAACGAAGTTGTCGCCTTTCTTAGCTAGTGGTAAAGCACGAACGCCAGAAGTTTTGTAACCGATACCTGAGTAACCGATACCGTTAAGTGAAGCAGATACAGATTGTACAACTGACGCAGAACCTGGTTGCTCGTTTACAGTGTTTTTGAAGTCACCTTTACATAGGCCTTTCTTTTTGAAGTAACCGTATGTACCAGATACTGAGTTACGACCGTAAAGCTGAATGTCTTTACCTGTCCACTCACCGTTAAGGCCTAAGTCACCCCAGCGATCAGCATCCTCTGCAGCGCCACACTTACGGTTGCTTGAGAAAATAGCATCTACTTGGTCAATACGTAAACCTTCNATTGGGTTATCTTTGTGTACGAATACCGCTAATGCATCGATAGCGACGCGAACTGCAGTTGGCTTGTAACCAAAGTGCTTTTCGAAAGCTTCAATTTCACGAGACTTCATTTTACGGCTCATTGGACCTAAGTTTGATGTAGACTCAGTCAATGCTGGTGGAGCAGTTGAAGAACCAGCTGCTTGAATTTGGATGTTTACGTTAGGGTAAGTGCGTTTGAACTCTTCTGCCCAGAACGTCATCATATTTGCTAACGTATCAGAACCAACTGAAGAAAGGTTACCTGAGATACCGCTTACTTTTGAGTACTCTGGTAAGTTTTTGTCAATAGCTGCTGCTGAAAAGCTAACTAAGCCTGCTAATCCAATTGCGCTTAATGCACGTTTTAAACTCATAATAATCTCCAATGAGCTGAGATGAAGTTAACTAGCGTAAGGTGTTGTCAAATCTTGTGTCGCAACCACCAAGATACGCTAAATTTTGACTACTATATAAAGCAATTGTGACTAGTATATTTCCACTTTATTACACAAATATTACACATGTAACAAAGTTGAAATCTGATGTGAAAAAAGTTGGAGGATTGGCCTATTTCCATATCAACCAATATTCATTATAAAAACTAAGGAAGTGGAATTACTGAAGCTTCTTCGAAGACAATCGAGAATTCACTCCCCTTCTGCCACTGGCTATTAATAATAAGTTCAGCGTGATGATGTTGTAACACGTGCTTCACGATCGCGAGCCCCAGCCCTGAACCACCAGTATTGCGGGAGCGTGATTTATCAACGCGATAAAAACGTTCAGTTAAACGATTTACATCTTCAGGGCGGATACCTGGTCCATTATCTTTCACTGAAAACTTAGCTTTACTGCCAAAGCGCTTCCAACTGACATGAATTTCTCCACCGCTTTGAGTGTATGCAATAGCATTCGACATTAAGTTTGCTAGCGCGCTCTTAATTTCAGAGTCGACTCCCAACAAGCCAATGCTATCATCAATATCTGAAGTAATAGTGTGCTGTTTGTCTTGGTTAAGCCAGTGCGCATCTTTTAACAAATGTTCAAGCACATCAGGAATATTTAAAGGCTGTTTTAGCTCATCATCCGTATTTACTTCCACGCGAGATAACACCAACAACTGTTCAACCAAGCGATCCATGCGAGAGACTTGCCCTTCAATCACGTGAAATGCTTGTAACCAATGCGGATCAAAATCACCTTCAGATGCTTGAATCATCTCGACGTAACCACGTACTACCGTTAAAGGCGTTTTCAACTCGTGAGAAACGTTGGCAACAAAATCGCGACGCATTTCCTCTACCCGATGCACCTTACTGACATCACGAGCCAGCACAAGAATGTGATCTTGGCCGTAGTCAATGAAACGAATTTCCAGTTGAATATCAGAATTGACTGGTGAAGGTAACAGACAAGGCGTGTCGTAATCTGCCTTTTCTAGGTAATTAGTGAATTCCGGCGCACGCAACAAGTTATCTATGCGTTGCCCTTGGTCGCCAGGCCAGCGAATACCAAGCAACTTTTTAGCTCGCTTGTTACTCCACTGAATAGTTAAGTCTTCGCCAAGCACAATACCACCATCGGGTACCGCTTCCGCGCCATCACGAAATCGCCTTAAGCGCGTATTGAGCCTCTTTTGCTTTCTTCGATATTTGCGAATTTTTCGATCAAGGCCATCGAAGATTCGGCCCCAGCTACCCTCTGCAGTGGGTGCAGAGATGTTTTTTGTTTTCCATAACCAGTTTGATAATTGGACAAGATGTTTGTACTGATAAAAAATAACGCCAAACGCCGTTATTAACATCGCTAATAAAATGTGCCCTACTAGGTAACCTAATAGAGCACTTATTGAAAAAATTATCAGTAGTCGAGATAGAACTTGTCTTAAAGAAAGTCTAAATGGCATACAATTAATTTAATACCTTACCTGAGAATCGGTAACCTGCGCCGCGTACAGTTTGAATAAAGTCGTCATGGCCGTGACCAGAAATTGCCTTACGTAAACGACGAATATGCACGTCAACCGTACGATCTTCAACATAAACATTGGTTCCCCAAACATTATCAAGTAACTGTTCTCTTGAGTATACACGCTCAGTATGCGTCATAAAAAAGTGCAGTAAACGAAATTCTGTAGGGCCTAAATCAAGGTCACTATTGTTGATTGTTACACGGTGTGCAACGGGGTCAAGCTTCATGCCATGAAACTCAATGGCTTCTTCTAACGCCGTAGGAGAAACGCGACGGATAACCGCTTTAATACGCGCGATTAACTCTTTTGGCGAGAAAGGTTTAGTTACGTAGTCGTCGACACCTGCGTCGAAACCTTTAACCTTGTCTTCCTCATCAGCGCGCGCTGTTAACATGATGATTGGGATATTACGCGTGTATTCGTTTTGCTTAAGTGTCTTAGCAAGCTTTACACCTGTACCACCCGGAAGCATCCAATCTAAAAGAATTAAATCAGGATATGGCTCAGCAATTTTACTCATTGCTTGATCAATATCTTGAGCCTCAATCGCATTGAAACCATTTTGCTCCAATACAAAAGTGATCATTTCCCTGATTGGCGCTTCATCTTCAACCACTAATATCTGTCTATTCATTCAAAATGTACCTGAAAGTAATCATCTAATCTAATTCAATGGAAAATATTCTGATAAAGTTTGATTACACTTTTATGACACGCAACGGTTAAAATGAAATGATTATGTAATATCAGACATTAAGCAAGAAAAAAGCCGCGATTTACGACTTTTTATTGATGTGAGATAAGTGCTTTGGTTTAGAATTTGTATTCTAAACCAACAGCTAAGTAATCTTCGTCAGGGCTAGAGTCCATGTCGAATGTTGTGTAAAAGCCGAATAGCTTAGTATTTTTACCTAGTTTGTAGTCTGCACCCAGTGTGATACCGTTTTTACTATCGCCACCGTCTTCATCAGCGAATTGTGCTTGTGCTTTTAAATCAACTTTGCTGCTTAAGCCGTATTTTGCAGAAACCATGAAACCGTCAGTCTCTTTACCAGATTCTACGTTTTCTTGAGTTTGAGCGATTGCACCAAGTGTTACGCCAGCAACTTTACCTTGGATACTTGCACGTACTACGTCGTAACCTGCAACATCTGAGTCTACAGCTACTGCTGCGTATAAATCAGACTTCTTAAGTTTTGCATCACCGTATACAACAGATGCTGAGATACCATCTTCATCATCTACGCTATCTTCAGCAATGTACGTTAAGCCAAACTGTAAACCAGAGTACTTAGGTGATCTGTATGTTACTGAGTCAGCTACACGGTTGTCACCTTTCCATAGGTTCTTGATATCAGCATTTAAGTCATTGAATAGGTCAATTTTACCCTGTGACTTTTTCAATACTGTGTCATTCTTACCTAATAGTACTTCACCAAATTCACCGCGTAGGCCAACGTATTGGTTACGGTCAGTAATGCTATCGCCTTTATCGCTATCACCATCCATATCAACTTGGAATTCAGCCTTGTAAACAAGTGTCAAACCATCATCTAGCTTGTATTCACCTTTTAAACCAATACGTGATGCATTGCTTTTTAATTCAGTGAAGCTTCCCTCGCCTTCATCCGAGCTTTGGAACGTTAAATTTGCTTTTCCGTATAATTTAACAGTGGCTGCAGAAGCTGTAAAAGAAGATGCAGATAATACTGCGAGCGCAAGAGCTTGCTTAGTAAATTTCATGTTCATACCTATATAAAATAGTAATAGTTGGCCCCAAAAATTTGCCGCGTAGTTTCGCAGTGAAGTGTGACACTTTTATTACAATATGTAATTTTTGTGATATTTTTTTTAAGATATTATTTAACAAGCGTTACAGTTAAATGACAAAAAAGTGACAATAAGAGCTGCGAATCAAAGGGTTATTTATAACTTTGTGATTAATATAGTAGAGTTTTCTGGTTTCACCGCGTTCGTCAGCTATTCTCTATTTATCGTAGCAAAAAGGCTGTTAACTTAATTTGTGATAGATTAAAGTGAGAAAGACGCTGAGTTTCATTAAGAAAATTAAACAAATAGTAAAAGAGCCATAAATGAAAGTAACGAGTATATCCCGCAAACTATTGTCACGCGTTCTATCCCTCTATTTCGTTTTGACGCTTATCGTTACTGGTGTACAGATTTTTGCTGAATATTTTAATGCAAAGAGCCTAATCAACGAGGAGCTTCTGCAACTAGAAAAAACTTTTAGCGGCAGCTTAACTCGTGCGGTCTGGGAGTTAAACACACAACAAGCTATTGATATTGCACAAGGCCTAGTGGCTATTCCACTGATCAAAGGTATTAAGGTCACTGACGAGAACAACCAAGTAATCACTCAGTTAGGTGAGGTCGGAGAAGACCAGCCCTTTAACTATGAAGAAAGCGGCAAAGAACAACTTCAAAACATGCACTCGGTAAGTGGGCGACTTTTTGGTCACACTTTCCCACTTATTTTCGAATTTTCGGGTCGTACCACGCAGGTAGGCTCTGTGACTTTGTTATCAAGTAATGAAGTTATTTTTAACCGAATAGAAGTTGGCCTCTACTTCCTTATCGGTAATGCGATGGTCAAAACAGGGGCACTTATCTTCTTATTTTCACTAGCTTTTAGAAAATTATTAACAGAGCCACTTAATGAACTCACCGATCAAATCAACCAGTTAGACTTAGAAGATCCTGAGGCATCTAAATTTCATTCTGTGCAATATGAGAAAAACGAGTTACACATACTAGAGGATGCCTATAACAACCTCATCGATGAGTTAATTCAATTTAAAGAGAAGCTTGCACACGCTCAGGTTGACCTTGTAAATGCAAACAATCGATTGGATGAGCAAAACCTTCTGTTGGAACAGGAAGTCGCCAAAAAAACTTCGTCTTTAAGCACCACCATGTTAAAAATGGAAATGCAGCAACGTGAGCTTTTAACTCAACAAGAACAGCTTAAAGCAGAGAATAACCGCCGTAAGCAAACTGAGTTGACACTTACTCAAACGAATAGCGATTTAAAGGCGTCTGTTCAAGAGCTGGATAAGGCACAAGCGAGACTGCTAGATGCAGAAAAAATGGCAGTATTAGGCAGTTTATCAGCCGAGGTTTCTCACGAAATTAACACGCCGATTGGCGTTAGTATTACCTCAACAAGCTATTTAAGTGACTTGCTCAATAAGATCACAGAGGATATTGAAAAGCAAAGTATTACCAAGCGAGGTATGGAAGAGTTTATCGCTAATGCACATCAAAGTGTAAATTTACTGATTAATAACCTAACCCGAGCATCTGATTTAATTTCAAGCTATAAGCAAGTAGCTGTCGACCAAACAAGCGATAAAATTCGAATCGTGAATGTGGCGAAATATATCGATGAAATTATTCAGTCTTTACACCCTAAATTAAAGAAAACATCCCACACTATTCGTGTAAATTGTCCAGACAACATTGAAATACATGTGCACGCTGGTGCGGTAGCTCAAATCATCACCAACCTTGTCATAAATTCGATTATTCATGGTTTTGAAGGGATAAATCGTGGTGAAATAAAAATCGATGTCAGCTATCAAAATGAGCGCTTACACCTTAAGTATCAAGATAATGGCATTGGCGTAGATGAAAAAACGCTGGCGAATATATTTGACCCCTTCTATACAACCAAAGCTTCCGAAGGCGGCTCAGGCCTAGGCACTCATATCATTCACAGCTTAGTTGTTGATACACTCAATGGTGAAATAAGTGCTGCAAGCACGCCTAACGAAGGTCTTACTTTTGACATCGCATTCGACAATATGAAGTAGGTCATTTGCCCTACTTCAACTTAATTCATTACGGGTGATCCTCTGCACTATTTGCGGTATCATGCCGTCCGACTCATTTTTACTGGTTAATAAGGTACACATTAATGTGGTTTAAGAACCTATATTTTTTCGCGTTTACACGCCCATTTAAACTGACAGAAGAAGAATTAGAACAGCACTTGTCAGAGCATCCATTTACACCATGTAAATCGACTGAGCAATCTCACTTTGGCTGGGTTAACGCATTAGGTAAGCACGGTAGTAACTTTGTTCACGCAGCGAACGGTAGCTTCTTACTTTGTGCTCGTAAAGAAGAAAAAATGCTGCCAGCACCTGTTATTAAAGAAATGCTTGAAGAGCGTTGCGCCAAACTTGAGGAAGAGCAAGGCAGAAGCGCAACTAAGAAAGAAAAAGAGCAGTTTAAAGAAGATATTACCTTTGAACTATTACCACGCGCATTCAGTCGTTTTAGCGATACTCATGGCTATATTTCACCTGCACATAACATTATTGTTATCAACTCTAGTTCTCGCGGCAAAGCTGAGGATTTTCTTGCGCTACTACGTAAGGTAATAGGCACGCTACCTGTTACTAGCTTCTCGCCAAACCAAGCACCAGATGAAGTAATGACAGACTGGATTACTGAAAAGAGTTTAGGTGATAGCTTCCAACTTGGTATGGAAGCGGAGTTTAATGCACTAGGTGACGATGGCGCTGTTGTGCGTGTTAAGAACCAAGACTTAGCAAGTGACGAAATCAAAATGCACATCGATGCAGAAAAGTACGCTACTAAAATCGCGCTTGAGTGGGATGACGCATTATCTTGTATCCTGTGTGACGACTTAGCGATCAAAAAGCTAAAGTTTTTCGATGTGATTCACGAGCAAAACGATGATATTGATAAGGACGATATCGTCGCCCGTTTAGATGCAGATTTTGCATTAATGACAGGTGAAATTAACCGCTTTATCGTTGACCTACTCGGCCAATTCTCGTTGACAACAAGTGAATACCTAGACAAAGAAGAAAAGTAAGGTTTATCGCTGTTTTTAGCTAAGCCTACAAAAATAATAAAAACAGTCACCTAGGCGACTGTTTTTTGTTTGTGAAAGCTTAATTGGTATAACAGAGGGTGTTAGCTGAACATTGCCTTAGCATTGTCAAACATATCTTTAAACTCTTCAGTCTCCATAAACTTGTCGTCTGGCAAAATACCTTTCGCTACATAGCTTCTCATTAAAGACTCTTGCGTCGCCTGATTCTTGAATAAGTCATTATAAATGGCACCCGCGCGAATAAAATCTAAATAGTGTGCCTCTTCTGGCAATACCGTTAGGTCGCTCCAGCTAGAAACTAACGCAGTGAAGTCCTCAGCGAACCCCCATGCTTTAGTCACTTCAGCGCCAATAATACTACCTAACTTAACAATTGCCTGTTGTAAGAACGTTGGATTAGCAAATACATCAGGATGATTCTCTGATTCAGTTAAAATAGGAAGCACACCTACATTATGAACAAGCGCCGCCAGTGTTAGAGTGTCTAGCGCAAGTGACGTGTGTTTATTTTCTTGCGTATAAAATGTCATCAAAGCAATGGCTGCAGCAGCGACGCTTACCGTTTTTTCCCAAGACTTTTTCATGTACATAGCGATAATGTCGTTCTCTGAGACAAACACCTGTTCAATCGCCATTGCTGTCGCAATACTTTTAATCTGTCGCAAACCAATACGAGTTACCGCTTGGTTAACTGTCTCAACTTTTACGGTGCGTCCCATTACGGCGCTATTAGCAACCTTTAACATTCCCATTGATAAAGCAGGATCTTGAGCGATAACCTCACTCATTTGATTCAAATTAATATCAGGATCATCTGCTGCTTCTCGAACCTTAAGTGCAATCTCAGGTAAGGTGGGCAACACAAGCGCGTCGTTTTTTATTTTTTCCACTAAAATCGTGTATAACGCATTCTCTGTCGACATGAAGTATCCTTGTATTTTCGTATGCTTATCTCAAAAAATAGCACAAGACCAAAGAGATAGAGCATAAATTTAAAAACTCTTTCATATTACTTTAATTGTCTCCTTTTTTCCGGAATTTGGCCAGTGTTTGATATAGGTCAAATTTGCACTCTTTTTGTACAGAATACGCAAGCTTTCCCATTGCGAAGCCCCATAGCCTCTATAGAATACGTGAACTATTTTACAGCCGAAAAACGAGTTATGTTGAAGCCAGAATTATTATCTCCTGCGGGTAGTTTGAAGAACATGAGATATGCCTTTGCCTACGGTGCTGATGCCGTGTATGCAGGGCAACCAAGATATTCACTGCGCGTGAGAAATAACGAGTTTAACCATGAAAACCTCGCACAAGGGATTAGTGAGGCACACGCATTAGGTAAGCAATTTTACGTAGTCAATAATATTGCTCCACACAACAGTAAACTTAAGACCTTTATCAAGGACCTTGAGCCAGTTATCGCTATGAAGCCAGACGCCATGATAATGTCTGATCCGGGCTTGATTATGATGACTAAAGAAGCGTTCCCAGACATGCCATTACATCTTTCGGTACAGGCAAATGCAGTTAACTGGGCGACAGTTAAGTTTTGGCAAGACCAAGGTATCGGACGCGTTATATTGTCACGAGAGCTATCACTTGATGAAATTGAAGAAATTCGCATGCGTTGCCCTGATATCGAGATAGAGGTTTTTGTCCACGGTGCACTTTGTATGGCTTACTCTGGGCGATGTTTACTCTCTGGCTATATAAATAAGCGAGATCCAAACCAGGGGACTTGCACCAACGCATGCCGTTGGAACTACAATGTTCACCCTGCAACGGAATCAGAAACTGGCGACGTCATCGCAACTGCACCACAAGACTTTGACCCGAAAAAAGGACAGAGCTTTGAAGATGTCGTTCTAATTCAAGAAGCACATAAGCCTGATGAGTACATGCCAGCCTTTGAAGACGAACATGGTACCTATATCATGAATTCGAAAGATTTGCGTGCTGTTGAACACGTAGAGCGTTTGGTAAAAATGGGCGTTCACTCACTAAAAATTGAAGGCAGAACTAAATCGTTCTACTACTGCGCTCGCACCGCTCGTGTTTATCATCAAGCAATTTTGGACGCGATGGCAGGCAAGAGCTTTAATCACTCTTTAAACCAGGAGTTAGAGAACTTAGCCCATTGAGGATACACAGAAGGCTTCTTGCAGCGTCATCGCCACAGCGACACGCAAAATTACGACTACGGCTACTCTAAGAGCGACACTCAACAGTTTGTTGGTGAAGTGATTGGTCGCAACGAGGAAAACGGGCTTATCGAAATTGAGGTTAAGAATAAATTCTTAGTCGATGACGAGCTTGAGTTGATGACACCACAGGGTTGTAAAACATTTACCTTAACGCATATGGAATCGCCTAAAGGTGAGCTTATTCGCGACGCTAAAGGCTCAGGTTACAAAGTTATGCTTTCTTTAGAGTGCGAGTTTGACCTTGAGTTTGGTATCTTAATGAGAAACCTCGACTTTGGCGAAACAACACGTCATCCATTTGCACAAAACCAGGCGTAAGGTGAAGTAAAAATGGCCTTGCTAATTGAAGCATCTTGTATCAACTGCGATATGTGTGAACTTTAGTCTTTAACGTTTTAAATTCAATAAATTACAAAAGTGTGTTACGTGTTGTGATGTTTTTGCTACCACAATAAAACCGTAACACAATTATTCGAAATATCAATCACAAGCCCCTTTCTTGTTTATAGTCAAATTGGGTATCTCTATATGTAATAGCGTAGATATGCTATAAATTTAGTCATAATTACATATAAACTAAGAAAAAGGATAATTCTGTGGCAAACAACGAAACTCCTGAAAAATCTGAAGAACAAAAAAGTCAGCTTGATGAGCAGATAAAAACTGAGGTTAGAGTTACCGATTCTGATATACGGGAATATCCACTAAGTGTGATAAGAGACAAATTCGTTGAAGGTCTCGATAAGGATGTGGCGGAACTCTTTGTACCAGATTACCAAAGGGAATTTGTTTGGCAAGACGACCAACAATCTAGGTTTATCGAGTCTCTACTTTTAAACCTCCCAATTCCGTATATCTTTGTTTCAGATGTTGGTGAGGGCGATGACGAAGGCCGACTAGAAATCATTGATGGAAGTCAACGGGTTAGGACTATCGTAAGCTTTTTAAGCGATAAGCTTCGATTAGAAGGACTTAAAAAAATTCCTTTAGCAAATGGGTTTGTCTTTTCTGATTTCAGTCGTCCTACTCAAATGAGGTTTGCTAGAAAGACAATCAGGATGATTGAGTTAACTCAATATGCCGACGAAGATACAAGACGTGAAATGTTTGACCGACTAAACACAGGCGGTGAAAACCTTAAGAAGATGGAACAAAGACGTGGTAGTGAGGATGGGCCATTCTTATCATTCGTTGAAAATCTATCTAAAGATGAAACATTCAGAAGCATATGTCCGCTAAGCAAGGCCAGAATAAAGAGAGCCGAATATCCAGAATTGGTGTTAAGGTTCTTCGCATACAAAGATCGTTACCTTGAATTTGTTAAGAGTGTAGATGAATTTTTAACCACCTATCTACAAAAAAAGAATGTGGACTTCGATCAAGCATCTATGGAACAACAGTTTCATCAGATGTGCGCTTTTGTAAATGAATACTTCCCCAATGGATTTAGAAAAGAAGCTAAGCACACAACCGTGCCAAGAATACGCTTTGAGGCTATAGCCGTTGGTACTATGCTCGCCTTGGAGCATAAACCTGACCTCGTACCCCAAGATGTAAACAACTGGCTAACCTCTGAACAATTTATACATCATACTCGCTCTGACGCCAGCAACTCTAGACCTAAAGTTAAAGGTCGAATTGAGTATGTTCGAAATATGTTGTTAGGTATAGATGAAGGTGAGGAAATTTAATGTCAAGGATTGATAGTTGGTATCTGTATCAAGAGCGAGTTGAGGACATTAACACGTATTTTGAGTTTTTGTTTTCTGTGTTAGACAACAGGCCAGTTCTTAAATATAACGACCGTGAGGAAAGCTTTGACCGAAACCTTCTTCATATATTAAAAGCCAATGGTTTTGTAATCGTCTACAACCTAATTGAATCAACGGTTTGCAACGCTATTGAAGATATTCATAAAGAGTTAAAGCGCAGTGATGCGCTTTGTGCTGATAAATTAAATGTTGAACTAGCTAAACGAGCATTTAAGAGAGTCAATGACCAAACAATCTCACAAGCAAACCTAGAGGGTACATCGGTCGGTGCATTGATAGTTCAAGAATGGTTAAAAGAACATGATAAAAGTGTGAGCGACAACAAAAACCCACTGTTCTCTGGAAATGTAGATGCTAGGAAAATAAGGGAAGTAGCTGAGATATATGGATTTTCTACAGAAACTAATCAGGAAGAAACTAGAAATGGAGCATCTCTAGTCAAAATCAAAACGACTAGGAATGAATTAGCGCATGGTGCAGACTCATTCAAAGATAAAGGCCAACAAACTTCTCCAGATGAATTAAAACGCATGAAAGAAGAGGTTATTTGTTACTTAAGGGACATGTTAATAAATATAGAAAAATACTTAACAGATAAAGAGTACCTAAGAGAAGCGTTTCGACGAGGAGCCTGATCAGCTCCTTTCGTAATTCAACAGATGCTCTTGGATAGACTGACCTATTGCCTCCCCTAATTTAACAGGGACAGCATTACCGATCATTCTACCAACATGTTTCATACTTGGTACTTCTGAGGGGTTAACAAATTCATAGTCTTTTGGGAAACTCTGCAATAAAGCAGCCTCTCTTAAGCTTAACCCTCTATCCTGCTCTGGATGACCAAATCTACCGTTACCGAAACCATAACAGAGTGTAGTAATCGTTGGTGACGGCTCATCCCAGACCATTCTACCATACACACTGCTATAGCCCTTTCCTGATGCTTTCCTGTGGCAGGTGGCAAGTAATTCTTCAGGCCAATCTCTCCACGTGCCACCGGGTACTGAGTGCAATATTCGTTGCTTATTGATTTCAGAAAGCTTACTTGCCTTGTGCAGTGGATCATTAACGTCAACCTGTCCATCTTGGATCGGCATCAAATCGGCTATAGTATCTTCAACAGTTCTAGGTGACTTCTCAGTTGGTTCAATAAGTTTAATATCACCAAGTTTACTTGCTAACAATACATGCCTAACTCTTTGTTGTGGCACCCCGTATGATTGGCACTTAACTTTATTAGCCCATACTTTGTAACCTATCTGCTTTAACTGCTCTACAAAGTCATCATATACCTTATGTTTAACCACATCGGGGACGTTTTCCATAGTTACTACATGAGGAGCAGTCTCTCTGATCAAACGAGAGAATTCATACAATAAAGGCCATTTAGTACAATTTTCTTTATCTTTAGCTTGAGTATATGTGGAAAATGGCTGGCATGGTGCACATCCAGCCAGCACTCGAAATTTGGAATTGCCATATAGTTCATCGACGTCACTCTTTGTAAGGTTAGAAACGTCCTCTGCAACAAATCGGGCAGGCTTATTATTTGT
The DNA here is from genome assembly GCA_022448425.1 of Thalassotalea sp. Taxonomy (GTDB): domain Bacteria; phylum Pseudomonadota; class Gammaproteobacteria; order Enterobacterales; family Alteromonadaceae; genus Thalassotalea_F. Next base: position 63,589 of record JAKVCY010000008.1, read on the forward strand.
TTCATATGCATATGAACACTTTTCTTCAATATCAAAGCCAGCCACAACATTTAGTCCCGCTTTTTTTAATCCGTGCGTTAGCCCTCCAGCACCGCAAAAAAGGTCTACCACAGCATGAGACGAATCACTAAACATTGTATTGCTAATTTCCCCAATAAAATTCAAAAGTCTTCAATATTCTACCTATTTAAAACAATTTAGTCACATACAATACATAATCAAAAATACCTCATCGATGAAATCGCAATCTAACATAAAACCTCCTAACGACAGTTCGGCAGTTGCTGAACTGTATTAATCATTTACTAGAGGTATATATGAAATTTGATTCAGAGCCTTTACCGAAGTGCGTATAAAAGGTTGCGTTGCAACTTTGACTTAATAGCCCGACACTAGTGATAACACCATTCAGTTAAGCATGTTTTGACCGAATGGTGTATTGGGTTTTAGAAAATCTAACGGTCCTACTTTTGGGCCGTTTTCTTTTTTCAGGCAGTATAAATTGCTTCACATTTTCCCGCATAGCGCGGAGTTTCCTCG
>JAKVCY010000080.1 GCA_022448425.1 Thalassotalea sp.
AGCCTTATATGCTGGCTTCAAGGCGTCATTTTCGCTACTGCCTTGAGTTTCAGGCTGCTCTTCCATCCACGTAGGGATGTACATCAAAAGCGCTAAGATAAATAGCGCCGATATACTTAGACCTAAGCGATTGAAGCCAAACAGGCTCATACACTAGCTCCAAAAATCTCGTTCGCCACCCCTTTTGCCTGCAAAATGGTGTCTGATATTTCTCGAACTGCTCCAAACCCACCTGGCAACACAGTTACCCAATTGGCTTGTTTTGCTACGTAAGGATGGGCATCGGCGACCGCAATTTTGACTGCAACATGCTGATACATACCCGTGTCAGGCATGTCGTCACCCACCGCAGCAACCTCATTGGGTTCTAAATTCAAGCGCTGCATCAGTTCACATAGCGCGTCTGCTTTGTTTTCTTCGCCTTGAATAATGTGTGCAACGTTAAGGGCTTTCATTCTATTTTCTACAATGGCAGAGCGACGCCCAGTAATAACAGCGACATTTACTCCATTGCTCACTAGCGCTTTTACACCATATCCATCACGGGTATGGAATGCTTTAAGTTCTTCACCGTCGTTGCCTAAATAAATACGACCGTCAGAAAATACGCCGTCTACGTCACACACCAATAGCTTAATATGCGCTAGCTTTTCAAAAAGCACTTGGTCTAAGTCGTTATATAAGGTAGTGGCCATTTAGAGGACTCCTGCTTTCAAAAGCATGTGCATATTAAAAGCGCCAACAGGCTTGCGCTTATCATCGGTAACCATTAACGCACTTATCTTATGAGTTTCCATTAAATTCAGCGCCTCGACAGCTAATTGATCTGCGGTTGTGGTTTTACCACCTTGGGTCATCACGTCTTCCACCGATGCGCCGTGCACATCAATACGCGCATCGAGTATTCGTCGCAAATCACCGTCTGTAAAAACTCCGGTCAATGATCCATCAGGAGCTAAGACACCGGTCATGCCCAATCCCTTTTTAGAAATTTCCAACAGCGCCTCAACGACAGAAGCGTTTAATTGTACTAGTGGGATATCACTGCCGCTAAGCATAATATCTTTTACTTTGAGCAGCAGCTTTCTGCCCAAACTACCACCAGGATGCGATAGCGCAAAATCATCCGACGTAAAACCTTTCTGGTCGAGAAGCGCTACCGCCAGCGCGTCGCCCATGACCAGTGTGGCCGTTGTGCTTGACGTTGGGGCAAGGCCTAGCGAGCAGGCTTCTTTTTCGACGCTAATATCAAGTACCACATCTGCGTGTTGGCCCAACGAACTAGATGCACTGTTGGTCATTGCCACCACTTGTATTCCCAATCGCTTAACAACGGGCAACAAGTTAACTAACTCGTTAGTTTCACCAGAATTAGAGATCGCTAGCAGTACGTCCCCTTTACTGAGCATACCTAAGTCGCCGTGGTTGGCTTCTCCTGGGTGCATGAAAAAAGCAGGAGTACCTGTGCTGGCCAGCGTAGCGGCAATTTTATTTCCGATATGCCCAGATTTTCCCATACCGCTTACGACCACTTTTCCCTTACATTCGAAGAGAATATTACAGGCAGTGACAAAACTACCGTTTAAGCGCTCTGCAAGATTGGCAATGGCCTGCGTTTCAATGTCGATAACGCGCTTTGCCGATTCGATATAGTTTATCTGAGTTTGTGTATTCATGTTTATCCGAACAGCCAGAATTGATAGCCAATAAAGCAAGCCAGTAGTATAAAGCCATTTGTTCTTGAAATTGTACGCTTGCCAATTAAATCGAAGCTGAACAAAAACAGTAGCAATGTTAGGCCAAGCATAACGTACATATCTCGGTTGTATACGTCTGGGTCCAGAATACCAGGAGCAATCAACCCTGGCATACCAAGTACGGCAAGCAGATTGAAGATATTTGAGCCAATTATATTGCCTAATGCTAAATCATCTTCGCCTTTGAGCACGCCAGCCACACTTGCAGCAAGCTCAGGAAGGCTTGTGCCGAACGCAATAATTGTTAATCCGATGACCAAATCAGAGATACCCATGTATCTAGCAATTTCAACGGCTGAGTTAACAAGAAAGTGTGCACTCAAGGGCAGTACGACAAGGCCCACACCAATCCAGATAAGCGCTGAAGTATTTGAAACGCCTTTAGGGATCTCATCTGCGGTTTCTGCAACAAGGGGGTCTTCTTTATCTACTTGTAGCGATAACCACGCCATCATTGCCAAAACAAAAATGAATAGGCCAAGTAGGATAATTCCTTCATACGACTTCAACTCACCATCAAACATAAAGGCGATAGCTATTAGTGAGATAATGAGAAGCGCGGGAAGTTCACGTTTTAGGGTTGTAGATGAGACCAGAAGAGGCTTTACAAGAGCGGTAATACCTAACACCAGCGCGATATTTGTAATATTCGAGCCTAGCGCATTACCTACTGCAGTGTTCATATTACCATTTACAGAGGCAATAGCGGAAACCACAATTTCAGGTGCCGAAGAGCCCATAGCGACAATCGTTAATCCGATCATCATAGGGGAGATGCCGATATTCTTTGCTAGTGCTGAAGCACCGTAAACGAAACGGTCCGCACTCCAACTTAAGACAATTAGCCCAACCAGAAAAATGACAATGTTTAAAAGCACAACAACCTGTAATAGAAAGTATTTCGTTAGATTGTCGCAAAAAGAGTGCCATTTGCCTATGCTCGCGACACTTTATTTTCTTGAAATAAGGCCAACTGCCGTAAATTTCCACCGATATTTCATTTTAAATGAGACTTTATTGGTCCAGTGATGGCGTTCAGTTTCAGTTAAGAAACAACAAAATAGGATAGAGACTGCGCTGTTAGACAAGACGCAGTTGATGCACTGGCTACACTTCAGCGTTGTGTACTTAACATTCGTCGTAATAGAACATAACTTGTAACTTTTTGGCTTTGGCGAGAGTCTTGAAAAAGCGTACAATGGCTCCAAATTACACGGCCTAATAGGCGTCTCTGTTGAACATGCCAGCCTGTAAATATAAAAAGCGAGATTAAAGCGTAAACTTTTTTGAAATCGCGTGTTCTTAAAAGTAAACTGCGCAGTAAACTTTATGAGTTGTGTGAGCAAGGGCACAGAAATTGTATATGTACCAAGCTCATATACTTTTATTATTTTTTAGTGGATTGAGATTACCGTTAAAAACGAAACCAATCCAGCGTCAGGGGTCGACATTTTAGTAACTATGGATCATTTAGTTGAAGTAGATAACCTCACCTTTAAGCGTGCTGACCGTATTATTTATGATGGAATATCGCTAAAGGTACCTAAAGGCAAAATTACTGCGGTAATGGGGCCTAGTGGTATAGGTAAAACCACGTTGTTGCGCCTAATTGGCGGGCAGCTAACGCCAGATAAAGGTGATGTTAGGTTCGGCGGCAATTCGATTGTCTCAATGTCGAGAAAATCTTTGTACGAAACCCGACGTAGAATGAGCATGCTTTTTCAAAGTGGTGCGCTTTTTACCGACATGAGTGTGTTCGATAACGTGGCGTTTCCACTACGCGAACATACAAAACTGTCAGAAGACGTGATTGCGACTATTGTCGCTTTAAAGCTACAGGCAGTAGGATTGCGCGGTGCAGCTCAATTAATGCCAAGTGAGTTGTCTGGTGGAATGGCGCGCAGAGCCGCACTAGCTAGGGCGATAGCGCTAGACCCAGATTTAATCATGTACGACGAGCCCTTTGCAGGACAAGATCCTATATCAATGGGTGTGCTGGTTAAGCTTATTCGAGAATTAAACGACGCACTTAATCTAACCAGTATAGTGGTGACTCACGATGTTACTGAAGTACTGACCATTGCCGATTACATTTATATCTTAGCTGACAAGCGAGTTATCGGTGAAGGAACGGCGCAGCAAATCAGAGAAAGTGACTCTGAATTAGTTCAGCAATTCTTGAAAGGTAAAGCAGATGGTCCGGTACCCTTTCATTATCCTGCACCTGATTTGAAAGCAAGCTTTTTGGGGGCAGATAAATGAAGTTCTTTCAATCAATTGGTGCTAAGACAATAGGAAAGGTAACTGCGGTTGGCCGAGCAGCACTGATGTTGTTTGGCGCACTTATCGCCGTTCCTCGCGTGAAAAATATTCCACTGATTATTAAACAGCTTTATGTGGTTGGTGTTCAGTCACTACTTATTATTATGGTGTCGGGGCTGTTTATCGGCATGGTAATGGCACTGCAAGGCTATACAATTCTAGTCGATTATGGTGCCGAGGGCAGCTTAGGCCCCATGGTTGCGCTATCTCTTCTGCGTGAGCTTGGCCCTGTGGTTACCGCACTGCTTTTTGCAGGACGAGCTGGTTCAGCGTTAACTGCTGAGATTGGCCTGATGAAAGCTACTGAGCAATTGAGTAGTTTAGAAATGATGGCGGTAGACCCACTTAGGCGTATCGTTGCTCCGCGTTTTTGGGCTGGAATGTTGGCAATGCCTATGCTCGCCATTATTTTCAGTGCGGTTGGTATTTTAGGGGGCCATTTGGTCGGCGTAGACTGGTTAGGTGTCGACGCAGGTAGCTACTGGTCAATTATGCAGTCAACGGTAGACTGGAACCAAGACGTTGTAAACGGCGTAATAAAAAGCCTCGTGTTTGCCTTGGTTGTGACGTGGATTGCCATATTTAAAGGTTATGATTCTATTCCAACATCGGAAGGGATCAGCAAAGCGACTACCGAGACGGTAGTCTATTCATCATTAGCAGTATTAGGGCTGGACTTCGTGCTTACCGCCCTTATGTTTGGTATCGAGTAGGGGATTGGAATGAGTAAGTATAAAACGGAAGTAATGGTGGGTGTGTTTGTCATGCTCACTATCGGTGCGTTGTTGTTATTGGCACTAAAGGTTGCAAACCAAACTGTCGCTACCGAAGGCGATACCTACACCTTATATGCGAAGTTCGACAATATCGGGGGGCTAAAACCTCGTTCAGCAGTGAAGGTGGGTGGAGTGACTGTTGGCCGTGTATCATCAATTACCCTAGACCAAGAAGACTTTACACCAGTGGTAGAGCTTTCTATTCAAAATGAGTACAGCGGCTTTCCTGAAACCAGCTCTGTGTCTATTTTGACATCTGGTTTACTAGGCGAGCAGTATGTTGGCTTCCAACCGGGCTTCTCTTTTGACGGTGTCGCTAATTTGAAAAACGGCGATTATCTTCAAGATACTAAGTCTGCCTTAGTACTAGAAGATCTTATTGGGCAGTTCTTATTTAATCGCGGAAGCGACGAAGATTAATTGCGGTATAGCGGACGTAGAAGGCGAGTTCGTATTTTTATTCCAGCGATCTGATGAAACTTATTGTATTGCCATCGGGTCTGCTAAATAGAGTTTTAAGTTAGGAGAGTTATTTTGAAAAAGTTTATGGTAGCAATTGGCATCTTCATGATGTCTGTAGCGGGCATAGCGAACGCACAAGAAGTTAATGAACAGAACCCGTATGAATTGGTTCAAGACGTAGCAAACCGCACGTTTGAGCGTATTAAAGCTAACCAAGCAGCGATCAAAGCTGATCCTGAAATGCTACGTACTATCATGGAAGAAGAGTTAGTACCACACATCGACTACAAATTCGCTGCATTTATGGTACTGGGTAAACACTTCAAGTCAGTGCCTCAAGAGAAGATGGGTGAGTACATCAGCGTATTTCGTCAATATTTAGTAACAACCTATGCTGTGGCAATGGGCTACTATGATAACCAGCAAGTAATCTTTGAGCCCGAATCCTCTTTTGACGACAAAAAGTCAGTCACTGTGCGCGCGGTTGTTCAAGATCCCAGCCGTCCTGAAATTAAAATTGCATTCAAAGTTCGCAAAGACAGTAAAACCAACGAATGGAAAGCTTACGATATGGTCGCTGAAGGCATTAGCATGCTAAACAGCAAGCGCAGCGAGTTTGAATCAATTCTTCGTCAAGATGGCATTGACGCGGTAATCGCCTTAATGCGCGACAAAATCGGTGAGCCCGTAGAGCTTAAGCAGGGCGAGCCAATTGAGATCGAAGGAGAGGCTGAGTGAGCCTATTTGAGGTAAACGACAAAGGCAACATTGTAGTTCACGGTCATCTTGACCGCGAGACGCTGTCGAAAAACTTTTGGGAAAGCTTGAGAGGCAACGAACGTAGCGTATTGATTAATAACAAAAGATGCAAAGTCGATTTGAGTGATGTCGAGCGTGCAGACAGTGCCGGTTTAGCGTGGCTGATTAATGCCGTTAGGGATGCAAAGCAAAATGGTGTTAGCATGACCCTTTATCAAATGCCTGAAAAGCTACAGAAGCTTGCGAAAATAAGCGATGCAGATAGCTTTTTGCCCGTAGAATAAACACCCGTTAGCGAGTAAAGAAGTAAGTTATGGAATTGTCTGAAATTGAAAAAATCTTGAAAGAAGCCTTAGATCTGCACGAGGTCCATGTAAAGGGCGAAGGTTCGCACTTTAATATCATTGCAGTAAGCGATGCATTTAACGAAATGAGCCGTGTGAAACGCCAGCAAGCCGTTTATGCGCCTTTAGCTGACAAAATTGCAGACGGCAGTATGCATGCCATCACCATCAAGACGTTTTCAGTAAAAGACTGGGAGCGCGAGCGCCAGTTTAATATTCCTCAATAATAGGCGTAGCACGTGGACAAACTCGTAATTAAAAAGAGCCCTGCGCTTAACGGAACCGTGCGTATTTCTGGCGCTAAGAATGCGGCCTTGCCATTGTTGATGACTAGCTTGCTGACCGACACTCCTTGTCGTTATACCAACGTCCCTCGTCTTCGTGACATCAATACAACGACGGCCCTTTTGCGTGAATTAGGTGTTGAAGTTGCGCTACCTGCGCCTAACGATATCGTTATTGACGCCAGCACGTTGCAAAGCGTTACAGCGTCCTATGAGTTAGTACGTACTATGCGTGCGTCTATCTTGGTACTTGGACCGCTACTGGCTAAACAGGGTAAAGCTAATGTGTCTTTGCCCGGTGGCTGCGCAATAGGTGCGCGTCCGGTAAACCTTCATTTGACTGGCCTTGAAAAGATGGGCGCTAAGATTGAAGTCGACGAAGGCTATATTCGCGCCGAGGTTGATGGCCGCCTGAAAGGCGCCCGTATCTTTATGGATATGGTGAGTGTAGGCGCAACTGAAAACTTGTTAATGGCTGCTGCATTGGCAGAGGGCACGACAATCTTAGAAAACGCTGCACGCGAGCCTGAAATTGTTGATTTGGCAAACTGTCTTATTCAGATGGGTGCAAAAATCACTGGGGCAGGAAGCGATAAAATAACCATTGAAGGTGTAGAAACCTTAAACGGCTGTGATTACGCTGTTCTGCCAGATCGCATTGAAACTGGTACTTTCTTAGTTGCAGCTGCGGTAACAGGCGGTAAAATTCGCTGTACTCATGCGGCACCGGATACGTTAGATGCTGTACTAGATAAGCTAGAGCAAGCAGGCGCGAAAATAACTGTAGGTGAAGACTGGATTGAGTTAGACATGGAAGGGCGTAAGCCCCAGGCTGTGCGTGTTAAAACTGCACCGCATCCTGCATTTCCTACTGATATGCAGGCGCAGTTCGTTACCCTAAACTGTGTTGCTGAAGGTACAGGCGTTATTACAGAAACTATTTTCGAGAACCGCTTCATGCATGTACCAGAGTTGCAACGCATGGGCGCGGAAATCGCATTAGAAGCCAATTCAGCCGTGTCTAAAGGGAGCTCAAGCTTAAAAGGGGCACCAGTAATGGCCACTGACCTTCGTGCGTCAGCAAGCTTAGTGATCGCTGGTCTTATTGCAGAAGGTGAAACTCACGTTAACCGGATCTATCATTTGGATCGCGGTTATGAATCGATTGAAGAGAAACTCGGTGGATTAGGCGCCATCATAGAGCGAGTTAAAGAGTAACGTTATCTTGTAAGTTTTTAGCTTGGATAAAAGCGCCTGTTCATTACGGCGCTTTTTTTGTGTCTGATTTATCTCAACTACCCGTGTAGTTAATCGACAGCTGAGCCACTGTTATCTGTTTACATGTCGCTAAATAATGATAGCAATTATTGGCCCGCACGAAGTTCAGCCACAGTTGCTGTAATAGTAATGGAGCGACCATCGCGACTAAGCTCAATCTCAAGCTCGGTACCAGGCTCGGTTTCGGCAATCATATCCAACGTTTTTGATGCGCTTTCTAAACGTACGCCGTCTATTGCTACAATGATGTCGCCAGGGCGGATACCCGCGATGTCGGCAGGGCTGCCTTTAGCTACCGCAGAAACATCTATGCCTGGTCGATTGCGATTTTCACCGCCAACAAAGCCTAGCTGACCGCGCACAACTCGCCCGTTACTGATAATTTCATCCATAACTCGCTTTGCTAATTCGTAGGGGACAGCAAAGTTAATTCCGTCTACATTGCGAGCGCGGTTGTTAGAGTCTAAGACTTGGAAATTGGCATTGGTGATGCCAAGTAAAATTCCATTGCTATCTACCAAAGCACCACCAGAGTTACCTTGGTTCAAAACTGCATCGGTTTGTATGAAATCAACATAATTAGAAAGACCATTACGGCCTGCTCTGCTGACTATCCCTTGAGTAACTGTTTGGCCCAAGTCGAAGGGATTACCAATTGCCATGACTACATCTCCCACATGCGTATCGGGTTCAGATACTTGAGGAATTATGTGCAGGTTGTCCGCCGTCACTTTTAATACGGCAAGATCGGTCAACGGGTCGGTGCCCACAATCTGCGCTTCTAAAATACGACCATCTTGAACCGCCACGTAAATGCTATCTGCATCTGCAACTACGTGGTGACAGGTAAGCAAGTAGCCATTCTCTGTCATGATAACGCCAGAACCCAAGTTGGTGCGCCCACGAGATTGATTTCTAAAAATACCAGAGCCGTTTTCAATACTTACGCTATAAATATTAACTACTGCAGGTGCAGAGCGGCTTAACGCGGTGAAATAGCTCTCGCGGCTGGCGCTGACTGAATGAGTATT
>JAKVCY010000081.1 GCA_022448425.1 Thalassotalea sp.
GGTTTATCAAGATGATGATGCGTTTTATCAGTCTTGGATGCACAGCGCCAATCATTCGCTAGGCGCGTTCTGCTCAGGCGGTACCATAGCAAACCTCACGGCATTGTGGGTTACACGCAATAACATGCTAAAAGCCGACGGTGAATTTAAAGGTGTTGCGCGCGAAGGTTTATATAAAGCGTTGAAACACTATGGCTATGACGGTATGGCTATCTTAGTGTCGGAGCGTGGTCACTATTCACTGAAAAAGTCTGCTGACGTTTTAGGCTTAGGCCAAGACAGTGTTATTGCAATTCCAACTGACGAATTTAACCGTATTGATTGTCAAAAGTTACGAGAAAAGTGTCAGGAACTAAGTGACCAAAACATCAGAGTTTTAAGCATTGTTGGTGTCGCCGGTACAACAGAAACAGGTAATATCGACCCACTTAATGAAATGGCGGATATAGCCGAAGCGTTCGATTGTCATTTCCATGTGGACGCAGCTTGGGGTGGTGCAACACTACTTTCGAATAAATACCGTTCGTTACTTGCTGGAATTGAACGTGCTGACTCAGTGACGATAGATGCTCACAAGCAAATGTATGTGCCTATGGGTGCAGGTCTTGTTGTATTTAAAAACCCTGCCTCTGTAGCAGCGATTGAGCATCACGCAGAGTATATCTTACGTAAAGGTTCGAAAGATTTAGGTAGTCATACGTTAGAGGGCTCGCGCCCAGGTATGGCGATGCTGGTTTACGCAAGTCTTCACATCATTAGTCGACCTGGCTATGAAATGTTGATCAATCAAGGTATCGATAAGGCTAAGTACTTCGCTGATATTATTGTTCAGCACCCAGAATTTGAGTTGGTTACACGTCCCGAACTTTGTTTGTTAACATATCGTTTTGTGCCGTCGATGGTACAAGCGTTTATGGCAAATGCAGATGTTGAAACCAATCAAAAACTCAACAAGCTAATTGATAAGCTCACTAAGTTTATTCAAAAGAGTCAGCGTGAATCGGGTAAGTCTTTCGTCTCTCGTACCCGAATAGAAGTTCAAAGATATGGTGGAGAGAAGGTGCTCGTGTTTAGAGTAGTACTGGCGAACCCACTAACAACACATGAAATCCTGCAAGACATTTTAGAAGAGCAAGTAGAGCTTGCTAAAACTAGCGTGCAATATCTACCTGAGCTGTTAGCTCACATTACGGAATAGCTGCTAATTAGCCTAGCTTAACGCATAGACACTAAAAGCAATTTAGTCGTGACTAGCGACTAAATTGCAAGTTATCAATTAGCCGAGCTTTGCCACAATGTGCGGCTGCTAAAATTACGAGTTCTTTGTCTTTATCACTAACAGGCTGCAAAGTACGTGCGTGAACGACATTTATATAGTCAGTTCTCATGCCTACACTATCGATTTTAGTGCTTGCTTCAGCAGCTAATGTCTCGATATCTGCCGTATCGCTTTCCTTAATTCGCTCAGCAAGCCATTGCATGCTTTGATATAAGGTTGGCGCTATGGTCTTCTCTTCAGCCGTCAAATAGCCATTACGAGAACTTAACGCAAGACCACTCTCTTCACGCACGGTGGCAACAGGCACAATTTCAATTGGCATGTTGAGATCTTCAACCATGGTTTGGATTACTTGAACTTGTTGGTAATCCTTTAAACCAAAACAAGCAAAATCAGGCTGTACAAGATTGAATAGTTTACAAACAACTGTTGCTACACCGCGAAAATGCCCAGGTCGACTCTCGCCACAATGTCCATCTGCAACATCCAACACTTCAACAAAGCTCTGTTTGTCCAAGCCTTTCGGGTAGACTACGTCAGGTGTTGGTGTAAACAATAAATCGCAGCCATGGGCTATTAGCTTTTCTTGGTCTGCTTCCATCGTACGCGGGTATTTATCAATATCTTCATTAGCTCCAAACTGCATTGGATTAACAAAAATGCTCGAGACAACTTTGTCTGCAAGTTTTTTAGCGTTATCGACAAGGGTTAAATGACCTTGATGGTGATTGCCCATCGTTGGTACAAAGCCAATGGTTAGCCCTTCGCGCTGCCACGCTTTGATTTGTGTTCTTAGGCTGTCGATATCTTTTACGATTTGCATAAACTACTACTTGCTTAACTCTTGTTTACTTAACTCTTATCTATTTAACTTCGGCTTACTTAACTTGTAAGTACTGGATTTGCATTTAGCCTAGCTAAAAATGTGGTCTTCACCAGGGAAGTTACCTGCAGAGACTTCTTCGATGTATAGCTCTATTGCTGCTTTAATGTCGCCAGTATCTTTCAAGAAGTTACGAGAGAACTTCGGCATATAGCTACATGAGATACCTAGGGCATCGTGCATGACAAGAATTTGTCCGTCTGTATCGCGACCAGCACCAATGCCAATAGTTGGCACGCTGACGGCTTCAGAGATAGCTTTACCAAGGCTTTCAGGAATACATTCAAGTACCAGCAATTGAATACCAGCAGCTTCTAGTGCTTTTGCTTCCGCGACCATTTTATCTGCTTGGGGTTGCTCGCGACCTTGTACTTTAAAACCACCGAAAACATGGACTGACTGAGGTGTTAAACCTAAGTGACCACAAACAGGAATGCCACGTTCAACAAGTCCTTCGATAGTCTCGATTAACCAACTACCGCCTTCCATTTTGACCATAGATGCACCTGCTTGCATTAATTTTGTTGCATTGGCAAATGTTTGCTCTTTAGTCGCGTAAGTCATAAATGGCATGTCGCTGATGATTAGTGTGTTTTCAACACCAGCTTTTACGCAACGCGTGTGATAGGCCATATCATCAATGCTGACTGGCAAGGTATCATCTTGGCCTTGTAATACCATACCCAATGAATCACCGATTAAAATGGCGTGAATACCGGCTTGATCAAAGAGTTTGGCGAAACTAGCATCATATGCAGTAATCGTTGAAATTTTCTCACCATTTTGCTTCATTTTCAGCAGCTTGGATGTCGTCATTTTTGCCATAGTGTTTTCCAGTGTGGTTATGCTATTGCTTGTGTAAATTATTATTGTTTTATCGTTATTAGTGTTTACTAATATTTACTTATAGTCGCTAACATTAGTTGCGCTATTTGCCTTATTTGCTAACAACGCTAACTAGCTTACTCTTTCTTCTGTTATTACGCTTTCTTAAGTACGCAGCGACCCATAAACTTTTAACCCTTTTGTTGCGATATTTTCGCTTAGCACCGCAACACTTTCTCCATCAGGCAGCGTTAGGTTTGGCGCTATCTCTGCGAGCGGCAACAAAACAAACTCACGTTCTTTCATGCCATAATGTGGAACGGTTAATCGCTCATTGTCGATGACTAAACTATCAAATAATAGGATGTCTAAATCGAGAATGCGCGGCCCCCAGCGATTGTCTTTTCTTATGCGTCCAGCGTCATTTTCTATGGCTTGCAGTGCATCGAGTAGGGCAAGTGGCGTATGTTCTGTATTTAATGCTGCAACGGCATTCATATAATCAGGCTGGTCTTGCGGCCCCATAGGGCGACTGAAGTACAACGATGAAACTGAAGCTATTTCAGTTTGCTGAATTTTAGATAGCGCATAAACCGCGTTTTGAATTTGCTGAGCAGGATCGGCTAGATTACTGCCAAGGCCAATGTAAGCAATTGCCATCGATTACTCCGACTTAGCTGACGTCTTGCGTGGTTTACGACGTTTGCGCACGCTGCGGCGTGGGTTACGAGCATTAGGCAACGACTTAATCATCATCTGTCCTAGCTCAGGTGATGCATCTTGGAAGTCAGTCCACCATTTCGCCAACTGCTCGACTTCTCCGCCTTCAATCTCACCACGCAGTAATAAGAGATCATAACCAGCTCTGAATTTCGGGTGCTCCAGTGTTTTATAAGCACGCTTACCATCACGACGTTGCAACTTATCTTGCAGTATCCAAATGTCTTTCATTGGCGCTTGGAAGCGCTTAGGAATAGCAATTGAACGCTGCTGCTCAGACATCACTTCATGGAGCACAGAGAAGAAAGCATCTTGCGGTGTTAATTGGCTGTTTTGGCGTAACTGTGTGACTTGGCGTGATAACGGGTACCATAGGAATGCCGCCAGTAAAAACGCAGGTGTTACACGTAAATTTTGGTTGATACGTTCGTCTGTATTTGCCATCGCAAGACGAACAAAAGCTAGTAACGTCTCATTGTCTTCAGCAAGTAGCGCTTGTTCGAGTTGAGGGAACAAATATTTGAATAAGTCATACTCGCGTAGCATGTCAAAATTGGCAACTGCATCTCCTGAAATGAATAGCTTTAGAAACTCTTCAAACATACGGGCAGGAGGGATGTTGCCTAGCAGTGAAGACATCGGCTTGATAGGCGCAGCGGTTTCTTCGCTGATAGTCATGTCTAGCTTCGTCGCAAAACGTACTGCACGCAACATTCGAACGGGATCTTCACGGTAGCGCGTTTCTGGGTCACCAATCAGCTTTATTTTTCGCGCTTCAATGTCTTTAACACCATCGGCAAAATCGTAGATATTAAAATCGGCAACATTGTAATAAAGTGCGTTAATGGTAAAGTCACGGCGTTCTGCATCTTCGTCAATTGAACCGTAGATGTTATCGCGCAATAGCATACCGTCAGCACTTTGCTTAGATATTTTTTTGCATTGCTTCTGCTTGTCGTCGCTCGAGTCGTGGTGACCTCTAAAGGTTGCCACTTCGATGATATCGCGACCAAACACGATATGAGCAAGGCGAAAACGTCGGCCAATCAGGCGGCAGTTACGAAATAGCGCTTTAATTTGTTCAGGAGTTGCATTCGTTGCAATATCGAAATCTTTTGGCTCAATACCTAACAGCATGTCACGTACACCACCACCGACTAAATACGCGTCGTAGCCAGATTTATTTAGGCGATAGAGTACCTTTAGCGCATTATCGCTAATGTATTTGCGTGAAACCTGATGCAGATCTCGGGGAATGATAATTGGGTACTGTGTCGTGTCTGACATGTTTGTGTCACTATCCTTATTGAGCAGCTTTTTACATAAGTCGATAACGCGTTTGATAATAAACCTCTTGAGCTAGCGCGTGATAAAACGGCGCAATTTTAACCTAGCCACCACCAAAAGAGAACCAAATTAGAATAAATGATCTAGGCGGTGACTTTACTACGAGTGCCAAGGTTTAATTGATCGTCAAAACGTGGAAAAAATACACGGTTTAACTAGAGCGGTTACTTACTCGACCAAAATATCTTTAGGTCGATATTATTCGCGCCAAACTAACTCAGCAACCTTGGGCACCTTATCTAGCGACCAATGTTTGATGGCCCAGTCGATAAGTGCTTGGCAACTTAAGTCATGTAATTCTTTAGGAGGTTTTTGCCCAAGTACATGAAGCGCTGCAATGAGGCTTTTTTGTGGTGAGTTAACGTCGATAGCCGGCGCTTTATTTTGCTTACTAAGCTTGTAACCTTCTTCCGTGACGATCAATGGTACGTGCGCATATTGTGGTGGAGTATAGCCAAAGGTTTGATAAAGCGTTAATTGTCGAGCAGTTGGCTCCAATAAATCACAGCCTCGAACGATATTGGTTATACCCTGAAAAATATCATCAACGACAACCGCTAATTGATATGCGTACAAACCATCCTTTCGCTTAATGATGAAATCTTCTTTGGCGAGCGCGGGGTCGCAAACGACCTTACCTTGAATTAAATCTTGATAATCTATCGCAGGGTATTGGTTAATTAGTCGAGTGCCACTACCTGCTTTCTCATTATTTAGCTGCTTACAATGCCCCTGATAAATGCCACCCTGTACTTTAATCATTGCTCGCGTGCATTGGCAGTAGTAGCTTTGCTGGTGCTGTGCAAAGTAGTCGAGCACCTGCTCATACAGCTTGCTTTGTTGGCTTTGGTAAAGAACCGTTTCGTCCCAGAATAGGTGGTAAGCCTCAAGCGCATCGAGAATTGCTTTACTGGCACCTTGCTGTTCACGAGGCGGATCGATGTCTTCAATTCGAACAAGCCAAACGCCGTTATTCGCTTTTGCATCTAGATAACTGGCTAATGCGGTAACCAGTGAGCCAAAGTGGAGTAGACCTGAAGGGGAAGGAGCAAAGCGGCCGCGATATTGAATATTCGGCCGCTCTGTAAGCGGAAGCGCCATTTTCAGTTGATTGGTTAGGGCAATTAGCCTGCCATTTGGCGTTCTTTGATTTCTGCTAATGTCTTACATTCGATGCAAAGGTCAGCAGTAGGACGTGCTTCTAAGCGACGGATACCAATTTCGATACCACACGCGTTACAGAAGCCAAAATCATCTTCTTCAATAAGTTGAAGTGTTTTTTCAATTTTCTTGATTAGTTTACGCTCGCGGTCGCGAGTACGTAACTCTAAGCTAAACTCTTCTTCTTGAGCCGCACGGTCGACTGGATCAGGAAAGTTTGCTGCTTCGTCTTGCATGTGAGTTACTGTGCGGTCTACTTCTTCGCGCAGTTGGTTGCGCCAAGCTTCTAAAATCTTTTTAAAATGTTCTAGTTGCTCAGCATTCATGTATTCTTCGCCAGGCTTTTCCTTGTAAGGTGCAACGCCTGCTAATGCTAAAATGCCTAATGCTTTTTGTTTGTCTGGCATGCTGAATCTCCTAATGCTACTAGTCCTAAGTGGGGAGTAATAACTTTACTCGCTTAATGTGCCACTCGGTTCAATTGCCAAATTTCAGGCCTTACGACCTTTGCCAACTTTTTTTACAAGTTGGCTATATGGTGTTGCGGGAAATGATTTTCAAGGAAATATGTAGAAAAATTTAGGTAATTTAACTATTTCAATTAGTTAGACTTACGTTGCTCAACCTTGAACTTGTACCATTTCTCTGCAAGCAAGCACTTTTAGCAATAATCAGTGTGGTTAGTCAATCATTATCGGCTAAAAGTACGTAAATATTTATGTGAGTGGAACGATTACTTTCTCGCTGAGCCTAGGGGAAAGCAATCTTCTCTGTCAGAGACATTTCTTCATGAGTAATGTGCGCTTTGTAGACAAGAATTTCGACACCACTTCTTTGTGCATCGGCCAATAGTTCTGCGTACTTGTGATCTATATGGACAGCTGGTTGAAAGTTATTAATACCAGAGTGGAGAACCGTAAATAGCAAGACTGCACGTTGCCCTGATTGAGCAATGGTGGCAAGCTCCCGTAAGTGCTTTTGTCCACGAGTTGTTACTGCATCGGGAAAAAATCCATGTTCGCCTTCGAGTAAGGTAACGCTCTTAACTTCAACATAGACGTCGGGCTTGGGATTTGAGTTTGTCTCATCGTCGCCCAAGAAAATGTCGATTTTACTATTTTCTTCACCATATTTTACCTCTCGCTTGAGTAGGTCGTAGCCTTGCAATTCAGTAATCGTACCGTCTTTAATTGCTAATTCAGCAAGTTGATTGGCTTTCGCTGTATTTACGCAAATAAAGTCGCCGGCCGCAGATGTTTCTGTAAGCTCCCAGCTAAAGGGGTATTTCCGTTTTGGGTTATCTGACGTGCTATACCAAACAGTATCGCCTGGCGTCGCACACCCCGTCATTGCGCCAGTGTTAGCGACATGTAACGTTGTTTCGGTTCCATCAGCCAAAGTTACGTCGGCGAGGAATCGCTTATAGCGCTTTATAAGTGCAGCAGGTTTTAGTGGTGATGAAAATTTCATTGGACAGGCTTAACTATTGAAAACAGTAAAATAGCCAAGGATAGTAGCGCGATAGAAGGTTAATGGCTACTGATGTATAGCCCACTATGATTAGTGCAGTCGTTAGTGGTATCAGGCAGGCAAACGGTGAGCCCTGTATTGATAATCAATGGCGCATGGTGTCCATTAGTCAACAGGTCGAGTATGTGCAAACTCCATTTGCCCATTTCAGCTGGGCGTTGCCCGACATTCAGCGAGGATAGCCCTTCATGTAAATACTCCAATTGAACCGGTAGGGTGTCGATACTAGCAATAGTTAACTGGCCTTCAACAATCGCGTTTTTATAGGGCGCTAATCCCTGTCTATATTTCTCGGGGAGAAATTGACTACCACCACCGGTACTAATAAAAGTATCTACATTAAAGTTTTTGATGACCCTTATCATTTGGTTAACGGCGGCGTTAAAATCGCCATAGTGATAGAGCGGACAGCTAAAACCTGAAAGCCATTTTCCCTCTTCACTACCACTATCGGTTAACCCGTCGATAATGCCGCGTATTCTGTCTCGATGGTTGGGCGAGTCAGGTCGTTCAGAGTGTAAACAGTAATTGCCGCCACTGGGTTTGAGTTGGCGTAGCTCTGTACCTAATTGCTTACCTAGCAAGTAATTATTGGTGCCAATGTAGGCGGCAGACAATTCATTTGATAATGGGGAGTCGAACGCCACAATGGGTTTACCCCAACGGCGAAGGTTATCTCGCTGGCGATCGGTTAGCCAACCATCAACGATAGCTGAAATCGCTATGCCATCTACGCCAGCATTGATTACCGCTAATAGGTCTTTTTCCTGAAGACGAGGGTTCTCATTATCGCTACCATAATATATACAATGAACGCCTAACCGTTCTGCTTCTTTTTTACATCCTTTTGCTGCGTAGCTGAAGAAGGGATCGTTTGTGCTTTTGGGAATCATTGCATATACAGTTTTCCCAGTATCTTTTAGTTGCTTAATCAGTGCGAGTTTTTGCTGCTTCTCTTGTTCGTTATGGGCCTTTGAAACATGGCTAGGGAGCGAAAGAAATAGTGTAATTAATGTGAGCAGCGTTGTACGGTTAAACATGAGCGTCCTTGTCTAGCTAAACCATTGGGAGAACGTTTTCAGCCTGATTTGCTGACGCTGTTTACTGCTTGCGCCGCAATGTGCCAAAAGTAATTTTTCCATAAATGATATCGCGTCACTCTTAAAACGCTTTTATAACGGTGACACTAAACGTATAGGCTAATTTCCAGTTGTATGCCAACTTATCTGATGTCAGAAGCCTTAAATGGCTTGTATCTCGTTGTCTTTCATCTAAAATTTAGCAAGTATTTTGACTCTTTAACCATAAGGCGACCTTATGAGCACCCAGATTTACCTTTCTTCTCAAGCCCCAAATGACAGCTGGCAAAGTAACAATTTAGTTCAGCTTATTGATAATGACATATATGTTGTTGTAAACGATGACAACCGTTTTCCTTTGCGTGAAATCCAAAAAGCTGCTCGCAAAATTGATGGGCTAGGTGTTAAAGCACCTGTTCTGACGGGTGACAATTGGACGGCAGCACAACAATGGGCATTTGCATTAGGTTTTACTGGCGTGAATAAGCTGACATCAGTTGAGTTTACTGGTGCTGAAAAAGAGGCGTTAACGCAAAAGTTAGCCGTTTATGCATGGAGCCGTGACCTAACCAATCAGACACCCGCTGAGCTTTATCCATTGTCACTAGCAGAAAAAGCGATTGCATATCTTACGGAAAATGGTGGAGATGCTATTTCAACCAAAGTCACGTCAGGTGAAGCGTTAGCAGAAGAAGGTTGGATGGGCATTTACAATGTTGGTAAAGGCAGTGTGCACCCGCCTTGTCTCGTCGAAATTGACTTTAACCCAACGGGTGACAATAGCGCTGATGTTGCAGCATGTCTTGTCGGCAAGGGCATTACCTTCGACAGCGGTGGCTACTCTATGAAGTCAAGTGTCGGCATGTTTGATATGAAATGTGACATGGGCGGCGCTGCAGTGGTTATCGGCGCTATGGCACTGGCTATTGAAACAGGCTTAAACAAACGCGTAAAACTATTCTTGTGCTGTGCTGAGAATATGGTGAGTAGCTTTGCTTACAAGCTTGGTGACATTATTACGTACAAAAATGGCGTAACGATGGAGGTCGCTAACACTGATGCAGAAGGTCGCATTGTGTTAGCTGATGGCTTACTCGCGGCCGGAGAAACAGGTGCGCCATTGATTGTCGACGCGGCGACATTAACGGGTGCTGCAGTTGGTGCAACGGGTGGCGACTATACTGCTTTATTCTCGCTTGATCAGGGTATAGCAGACCAAGCTATGGAAGCCGCAAAAGCGGTAAATGAGCCTATCTGGCAGTTGCCTTTAGAACCATGGCACCAAAGCAAATGTCCGTCGGCATTTGCCGATACTGCCAATAGCCGACCTATTCCAGGTGGCGGTCCCGGCGGTGCTAGCAATGCGGCAGGGTTCTTGAGTCGTTTCGTGCCAAACGAAGGCAAAGGTTGGTTGCATTTTGACATCGCAGCAGCTTACAACGGCAAGGCTAACGAGCTTTGGGCGGCAGGAGCGACAGGTTTATCGATAGAAACGATCGCTAAGCTAATTTCTGAGTAGTAGCTTTACTTACTAGCTAAAATATAGCCCTTGCAGTTATCTTTGGTTTTCTGCAAGGGCTTTTTTATCCATCTAAACTCTTCTTCACACCACTTTTGGTTGCTTTTCTAGAAAATCCTTAAGCCAGTTTTTGGCACTTTTCACATCACTGAATACGTAAAAAGGTAGGTTACAACCTTGGTAAATACGGCTTAATTGAATTTGTTGTAAATCGGCTTGCGCGCTTTGAAGGAAAACAGTGGCATTAGCAACCATGTTGTTTTTTACACGGAACTTTGTGATATCGACAATTTGTTCTTCGGCATCTGGGGTAAAGACGCCATTACCGTGATAAATGATGAGAGATGCCCATGGTTGATGCTTCATTTCTTCTGTAATTTGCATCATGTCTTGGTGATATTGCTTTGCGATATCACCTGTAAAAATGTTCTCGACATCGACAAAGAGAATGCTGTCTTTCTTTGTTATCTGATAGCCATCCTTAAGCGCTAAACTCATCATTTTTCTCCGCCGACAAAAATATACTATTATTAGCAAGCTTATCTAGGTTTGCCAAGTATGCAGATTTTCTGAAAGTTGCAAATTCATAAAGACTAATTTAAACAAAGTGTTATATATTGATTTAAGATAAGCATTCGAATTGACACCGAGTAGGCATTCCCCCTTTTTCCTATAAGGCTCGTTTATTTAGTGAGTGAAAATGTTACTTCTGGCAAATATTTTACGCCGCATGGTGTCGATATTGATTGGTACAGGCTAAAAGAGCTTATTTGGATACGCTCTTTGAAGGACATAGGCACAGGCATCGATTTTACCTTCCTGCTAATGGTGATGTGCGCGTGATAAGGGCGCTCTACCATGGCAATACCTAACTCTTTAGCTTTTGCTTCAAGCATTGCGGCAAGTGAACTTAACCATGCAGGTTGTTGAGCCAAGCCGACGTACATGACCTTTGCTTGTTCAAACACGCCAATATGGTCTGCAATCAAATTATACCTAGTGTTTTTGCTGGCGTTTTGCGGAAGTAAGGCTGCATAGTCTACCAGTGCTGACTTTTGTTCAGGTGTGATATCGCCGAGAAAAGCCAGAGTGAGGTGGAGGTTTTCTAACGTCGTCGGCTTAGGGAGTAGGGGGGGAATTCGCTGCTGAATCGCCGATAAAGCCTGTTTACTGTCGTTGGGGATATCAAGCGCAAAAAAATATCGAGCCACAATTATCGTCTTTTTAAGATCTGTGGCTCGATTATAGCGCTAGCAGTTCATCTAGCGAGCGCTTTTTACTGCATTTTCTATCAGCTAGTTTGTCAGCTAGCTTGCCAGTTAATTTAACTAATAAAAAGCGAGTTAGTTTAAACAGCGAGTTAGTTGGCTGAAATTTCCCAAACACTGACTGAGCCTGAGATTTCGTTACCGATAATCAACATAGCTTCATTGGTATCTGTTGCAGGAATGAATTTCATGCCTTCAGGCGCTAAATCACCCGTAATATCAGCATCTTCGACAACGCCACGGTTGTTAAAGTAGTCTACAAAACTTGCTGAGAATGGGTTTGTTACATCATAAACCATGACACCACCCATACGTTCAAGGCCAATAAAGGCTAGCTTGCGACCATTTATTTCACCGATAGCAAGCGCTTCAGGCTCAGGTCCTTTAGCGTCAGAGCGAGTGTCGCCTCCGTTAACGTCTTCATCGTTGTTAAATGCTTCACCATAAATGGCGGCAGTGATGCGTTCCATATCATCACCAGAGTCGAATACTAGGTTACCGTTTGCATCCCAAATAGAGAATGAACGCGCGCCATAGGTGTATAGTTTGTCGAAGTCGCCATCGTTATCCATATCACCTTTTTCGATGCTTACTTTCAGGCGACCGATATCATCATCGTCGTTGTTTACATCGGCAAAGGCGATTGGGTCTAAGTTCAGATCTTCTACACGAGACTCATCGATGTAGGATAAACAGCCGTCATCTTCGTCATAATCGAGACCGCCAGCCGCTGTACATGCTGCTTCATCAGTAATATCGAAGAAGTACTCGCGTCCGTCACCTTCGTTAGCAGTAACAACGAACGTTGCGTCATTCCAAGTGTATGTAGCAATAGTATCAGGTTGATACATGCCATAAAGGTTGTCATACGAGCGCAGGTTTAGGCCACCATCCTTGTCGGATGCGTCCATCACTATTTCGCTCCAGTCTTTAAAGCCTAAGCCCTTAACACCCTTTAACGTCATTGACGTCAAGTCGACAATGGCTAAGCCGTTGTTTTCTTGTAAGCTTACAAATGCAGTACTTGAGTCGGCGCTTACCGCAACATACTCAGGCTCCAAATCCATAGCAACTGTCGTATTGATAAGCTGCCCGTTAATTGTTCGGCCGCTAGGATTAGGGAACATCATCCCGTCTGCTTCTAACTCAGCTTGCATGTCATTGTAGGCACTGAAACCGAGCGTAGTTGCAGTGTCACTTACTTCTCCATTGGTAATACTGATTATCGAAATAGAGCCTTCAGGGTCAATGGTGTAGTCATCACTTGGTTCACCTTCATTAGCAACAACAACTTTGCTGCTATCTGGCGTGAATGTCACCATGTCTGGTAAAACGCCCACCTCAACATTTTTAACGAAAATTGGCGCTGCACCACTAATGTCGTAAAACGCTATGTGACCATTTGCATCAACATCATCTGCAGCCATTGCTACGGCGAGCATATTTAAGTCATCTGAAATACTGATACTATTAGCATCGCCTGATGTGTTTTCTGAAAGTGACAAGGTAATCGCTACAGGCATATTAGTATTGCTAATAACACCTTCTGCGTCTGCTGTTAGGGCATCTGCGTCTGCAGACGCTAAATCCATAATTTCAACTGTTGGTGCATCGCCAGAACTGTTAATCGCGTATATCCAGCCACTAGCTTTATGGTATTGCACTATTTCAGCTGCACCCTCAGGTGATTCAGCGTTTAGTACTGAACGAGCGACAAGTTTTGCTGTAATGCCCGTTAATGCATTTTGACCGTCTGCGCCATTTTCGCCTTGTGGGCCTTGAGGTCCAGTCGCGCCATCACGGCCGTCGTCGCCATCACAAGCGGTTAAAGAAAGCGTAATTAAACTGGCTAATAAGCTAAGCTTTAGCGATTTGTTCATTGTTATTTCCTAAGTAATGTATCTGTGTTTTTAGGTTGTTATGTTGTTAATTGATTTAAGCTAAAAGCCAAGGCTGACATTTTCGTGACACATTCTTTACGCATAGGTGAAGCTTTTATTTCAGATGTTTTACGGGGTTAACCTTGGCTGTAAACAACAGAAGAAAAGTGCTTGCTTTAACTCTTTTGGAGCAAAGAGTACACTTGCGCAATATTTTGATATTTGGCTGACATACACAGCCTATAGAGCGCTGACTGGGAGGCGCGATTTTGTTTCCAATTGAACAAATTAAATCTGAATTTCTAACGGCTTTACATGCATCTAAAGACGCAAATATTGTTGTCTTGACGGCGCCTCCTGGAGCGGGTAAATCGACAGTTTTACCGCTGTGGTTGCTAGACGAAGCCTTTACTCAAAATTCGGGGCATTCAGATAGCTCAAATGTTCAGAAAATATATCTACTTCAACCAAGAAGAGTGGCTGCGAAGAACATTGCTTGCTACTTGGCGAAACAGCTTGGTGAACCTGTTGGGCAAACCATAGGTTATCGATTACGCAATGAAAGCAAGGTATCGAAACAGACGCGACTCGAGGTAATTACCGAAGGGATTTTGACACAATTGTTACAGCAAGATCCTGAACTTAGCCAGTCTAGCCTGATACTTTTTGATGAGTTTCATGAGCGTTCTATTCAAGCTGATCTTGCTTTTGCTTTAGCGCGAGATTGCCAGTTAGGTTTAAGGGACGACCTAACGCTGGTCTTGATGTCGGCAACATTAGCCAATGAGTTTATTCGCACTAAGTTGCCTGGTGCGCAATTTATTGAAAGTGAGGGGCGCAGCTATCCTGTAGAAGTAAGCTACCAACCAATAAAAGGGCAGGATTTCTGGCGCGATCACGCAACAAGAGTGATATGCCAGCAAGCGCTAAAGCACCAAGGTTCGACTTTGGTTTTCTTGCCAGGCGTTGCCGACATTAAAGCAATTGCCGAAAAGGTTGAAGCGCAACTAGATAAAGGTGGCAATGTCACTACAACTAGCTCTAGTTATGTTGTCGCTCCTTTGTATGGTGAACTGTCGCTGAGTGAGCAGCAGCTAGCAATTTCGCCAGTTTCAGCGGAAGGTACACATAAAATCGTGCTGGCGACTAATGTTGCAGAAACGAGTTTAACCATTGAAGGCATTAGCCTAGTTATCGATGCCGGATTTGAGAAAGTTGCTATTTACGATAATCAAACACTAACCAATCAGTTGCAACAAAAACCAATCAGTAAAGCCTCAGCAGTTCAAAGAGCAGGGCGTGCGGGGCGCTTAGGATCTGGGCAATGTATTCGTTTATACAGTGAAGAGGACTTTAATCGTCGTCAAGAGCATGCGGTAAGCGACATTCAGCAAACGGACTTATTACCCGTACTGATTGAAGTAGCTCGTTGGGGGGTAAAGGCGTTGACCGACCTGCCGATGATTGAATTGCCTAATCAGGTTAAAGAAACTTTAGCTTGGCAAGAGTTGCATCAACTTAGCATTGTTGATGAGAAGAACAAGTTAACCCAGCATGGTGTTCAACTGGCTAAACTGTCCTGTCACCCGCGCTATGCCCATATGATAGTGGCGGCAAAAAATATCGAGAGAGAGGCTGAACAAGAATACGGTGCGACGCATTTAGTTAATTTAGCCTGTCTGTTAGTGGCATTGCTGGAAGAAAGAGATATCTTTAACTGTCAGCAAGGCCAGTCAAACAGCGATATGGGTTTGAGAGCGGATTATCTGATTGAGCAAGTGACAAGTGGCAAAAAACTTCACGGTAAACAAGCGAACATCATCAAACAAGCAAAGTACCTTGCTAAGCAATTGGAGGTGGACTGGCAACCTCTTATAGATCGTCAGTACTGTGGAGCGCTGCTGGCGCTTGCTTACCCCGAACGAATTGCAAAACGGCGTAAAAATTCGACAAGCTTTATCGCTGCAAATGGTAAAGGGCTTGAGATTGACGAAACGGACGTGTTGGCAGATTCTGACTATATTGTTGCTGCTAATACGCTTTTACTAAGCGATAGACAATCACGTGGTAAACAACTGATATCATTAGCTGCATCAGTTGATATCAATCTGCTCAACAGTTGGCGAATCGCGCAGATTTCCGAGGGCGATTATTTAAACTACGACGAACAAAAAGACGCTATTGTCGCTGAAAATCGCCGTACTCTAGGGCAAATTGTTATTTCTTCGACTTCAACACAAAAGTCACTTAATCAAGAATTGATAACAGGCATGTGGGTCTCTATGGTGCGTCAAAAGGGCATTGAATGGCTGAAATTGTCAGAAGCTTGTCAACAGTTACTCAATCGAATTAATTGGTTGGCACGATATCAACCGTCATTGGAATTTCCAACTATAGATAATGACTGGCTGCTGTTGAATTTAGATACTTGGTTCGCGCCATTTGTGGGCGACGTTATTAAAAAATCAGCGCTACTCGCGCTCGACTATAAAACCATGCTCAATTCAGTGCTCGATTACACCCAACAGCAACAGCTATCGAAATGTGCACCTGAATATTATGCTGGGCCAACAGGGCGTAAATGCCCGATCACCTACGGTGATATGCAATCACCAAAAGTGTCATTACCAATGCAAGAGGTTTATGGACAAGCTGCTAGCCCAGAAGTGGGGGATGTTGAGCATGGGCAAGGCGTTTCGTTAACACTAGAGCTACTGTCTCCAGCAGGTAGACCAATTCAGTTAACATCCGACTTGGCGGGCTTCTGGCAAGGAAACTATAGCGATGTACAAAAAGAGATGAAAGGTCGTTACCCTAAACACAGATGGCCTAATGACCCATTGACAGCGCAGCCAGGGTATAAGAAAGATTGACACTTTTGAAAATAAGGCAGTTGTTCAAATTTTGATTAACTGTCACTTTGTTCTTTTTTGATATCTTCGAAATTAAGCAGGGCAAAATCATACTTGAATGCTTTTTAGCCAAAAACTAGCTTTTCTCGTACGTCATCACACCAAGCAGCCTGCTTAAGCTTTCCTTTTATGCTGTCTTTAATAGGGCTTAAGCGGGCTAAGTTCATCGCAAAGCGT
>JAKVCY010000082.1 GCA_022448425.1 Thalassotalea sp.
GCCTTGTTCAGTAACTAACTTAACGGCCTCTTCTCTAAACTCGTCGGTATACTTTCTTGGTTTTCTTCTTTGGGTCATTTTCACACCTTTGTTATTGGATTAATTATCCTTCACAAAAGTGTGCGGTTCCATTTAATCAGATCATTACATAAAAGCGGCTTAGTTAAGGGCAGACAACCTCTACATCTTCAGGAACCGACAAACTATAACTGAGCTTGTGTAAGCTCAAATTAAGTGGCCCAGCGGTACTTAACTTCGCCGCAACATTTACTTGCCCTAGCGTTAGTCCTTTCTCGATAAAACAGCTCATTGGAATAGCCACTTGCTGCCATTCACTTTTAGCCATACTTACCAAGTAATCTTTAAGATTTAGGGATGTATCGTTGATGGTCAACATTACATCTTGGCCACCAAACGATTCCACTTGCCATTCGATTAGTAAATTAGCCGAGGGCACACTGAAAGCTCTTAAGTCTTCGCTAAAAGGTGTAACTAAGGTGTAACTTGCGTTTTCTGCACCATTGAACATTAGGTTGAAACTATCTTCTTGTACAAAACGATCGATAGTGCGGTAGCTAACTGCTGGCAGTGTCGCCGTATTACTATTGATACCAATGGTATTGCTATCATCGCCGAGCTGTGCAAGCCAAGGAGCCACAACACCCCTCTCGATTAATTTAACATCTGCAACTTGCTCATTATTTTCAACAACAACCTCATTAAGTTCATCACTCAATACGTTCTCTTGGCCGTAACGTAAACTGAAGCCGTATGGCAGTAACGGTTGATAGTCCGCGTCAAAGCGGTTCAATACTGCTTGTGATGGATTTTGAGGCCACGAAAACGATAGCGCTCCGGTGAAGTCGTATTGCACCTTATCATTGGCGTCTTTAAATAGTACTTCTGCGACCGCACTGCCTTCCGAGCCTGGAAGCCATGCAGCAACAAAGGCATCACTGGCGTTAAGCTCTGGATTTACCCATAACGGACGGCCACTGATAAAGATAGAAATGACAGGAATACCTTGTGACTTCAGCTTTTTCAGCAGAGCTAAATCTTTCTTAGCACCGCGTTGGTACTCTAAATTGTCGATATCGCCGTTACCTTCTGCATAAGGTTCTTCGCCAAATACCACAATGGCAACGTCAGGCTTTTGCTTGTACTCGCCGTCAATAGCAAATTCAACTTGTCCGCCTGCGCCGTTAACCTGTGTCTTGATGCCATCAAAAATTGAAGTACCGCCAGGGAAGTCACTATTAGCATTGCCCGTACCTTGCCAGGTAATCGACCATCCGCCAGATTGCTTACCAATATTGTCAGCACCATCGCCGGCAACTAGCACTTTAGCATTGCCAGCAAGTGGAAGAATGTTGTTTTTATTTTTCAATAAAACCAGTGATTCGCGGACAGCTTGTTTGGCTACATCACGATGTGCCTTGCTGCCAATAAGTTCTGTTTTACCTGAGAATTGACGGTTTGCAGGACTTGGCTTATCGAATAGACCTGCACGGAACTTTACACGTAGGATACGACGCACAGCATCATCGATACGCGACATTGGAATAATACCTTGCTCAGCTTGTGCAATAGTGTTTTCCAGTAACGGTTTCCAAGCACCTGTCGGTACCATGTACATATCTAAACCAGCGTTTGCTGCTTGCGGGCAACTCTCATTCGTACAACCGTTAATTTGCCCATGACCATTCCAGTCACCAACGACAAAACCATCAAACCCCATGCGATCTTTTAGCACGTCCGTAAGTAGGTATGGGCTGCCGTGAATTTTCTCGCCATGCCAACTATTAAAAGATGCCATAACTGATTGTGCGCCTGCGGTTAAGCCGCCAACATAACCTTGCGCATGGATATTAAAGAGGTCTTGCTCACTCGCAATATTATTGCCTTGATCATCACCGTTTTCAGTACCACCATCACCAAGCCAGTGTTTCACCGTACTAATAACTCGGTTATCACCTAAAAAGTCTTTGTCTGCATGTCCTTGTAACCCTTTAACAATTGACGCGGCATAGGCTTTGACGATCTCAGGATCTTCTGAATAACCTTCATAAGTTCTTCCCCAACGATCATCGCGCACTGTCGCTACGGTAGGTGCAAACACCCAATCAATGCCTGTCACCATTACTTCTGTTGCTGTAACTTGGGCAATTTTTTCAATTAGCTCAGGGTTTCTGGCTGCGCCTAATCCAATGTTATGAGGGAATAACGTAGCGCCAATGACATTATTGTGACCATGCACAGCATCGGTTCCCCACATAGTAGGAATACGAATGCCGTCTTCAGAGTCATCCACTGATGCCTGATACATAGCTTCTGCCAATGCTATCCAGTCGGCTGGCGTAGAATGCTTATTATTGTTAGGAAAGGCTCCGCCGCCGTTAAGATAAGAGCCAAAACCATACTTGCGCATGTCTTCAACCGTGATATCTCGAATTTCTGGCTGCATCATTTGTGCAACTTTTTGTGCAAGTGTCATCTTAGACATCAACGCAGTAATTTTTCCTTCCAGTTCTGCGTCGTCTTTAACCTCAGATTTAATCTTCGGCCAAATGGTAATGTCCTTGTCATTACTCAATGTTGATACCTCAATAGCATTTGTATCTGATGGGTTGTCCTCTCCACAGCCTGCAGTTAGCATAATCCCAGCAGCGATAGCCAACGATAATGATGTTCTGAC
Organism: Thalassotalea sp.; assembly: GCA_022448425.1. Lineage (GTDB taxonomy): Bacteria > Pseudomonadota > Gammaproteobacteria > Enterobacterales > Alteromonadaceae > Thalassotalea_F. The sequence goes on from JAKVCY010000082.1 coordinate 2,696, forward strand.
GATATTCATCATTAGGCTCCTTGCTCATTGCTTTGAGGTTGAGAGCCCTTAACACCATAATACGCGATGTATAAATAGCACACAGCAGGCAATACAAAGGCTAACTGTACGCCGATACTATCTGCCAGCATACCTTGTGCTAGCGGAACGATAGCACCACCAACTATTGCTAAACATAGAATGCCTGAACCACGGCTAGCTGCGTTACCTAAGCCATTAATCGCTAAACTGAAAATCGTTGGGAACATGATTGAATTGAATAAACCCACGGCGAGAATAGCCCACATTGCAACACTACCTTCCGTCAGTACAGTCACTGCGATTAGGACCATTGCTGCAACGGCATTGAAACAAAGTACTTTACCCGCCGCTATTTTTTGCATTACCAGTGCTCCGATAAAACGACCGACCATAGCACCGCCCCAATAGTAAGCGATGTATTTCGATGCTTGTGCTTCGGTTAAACCCGCAATATTCGGGCTATTAAGGAAATTAACTAAAAAGCTACCGATAGCTACTTCAGCGCCAACGTAGAGGAAGATTGCCAGCGCCCCTAATTTTAAGTGACGGTGTTGCCAAGCATCGGCATTCGTTGCGGTAGTTTCGGTACTGTGCCCTAAGTCGGGTAGCTTCAATTTGGCAAAAATGACGGCCAACACCAATAAACTAGCAGCCAGCATGATATAAGGCATTTGAACTGCGGATGCATCACTAACCGCTTGGTGCTCAGCACCTGAAAAAATAAGCCACGCGCCAAAGAACGGCGCAACTGTTGTGCCCAACGAGTTAAATGCCTGCGTCATGGTTAATCTTGATGACGCGGTTTTTTCTGGCCCTAGTGCACTCGCATAAGGGTTCGCAGATACTTGTAATATAGTAATGCCCGATGCCAACACAAATAGTGCGAACAAGAATACCCAGTAAGCTTCAATCGCAGCGGCAGGGTAAAACAGCAAACAACCAAGCGCAGCGATGCTCAAACCAGTCACGATACCTTTGCGATAGCCTATTCGACTTACCAAACTTCCCGCAGGGATTGAGACAATAAAATAGGCGCCAAAAAAGCAAAACTGAACCAGCATCGCTTGTGTGTATGAAAGATCAAATGCTGCTTTCAAGTAAGGGATAAGAATATCGTTTAAACAGGTTATAAAACCCCACATAAAAAACAATGTGATTAACGACGTTAAAGCAAATCGGTAATTTTGATTACTTGCTAAAGAACCATGCTGTGCAGCAGGTTTTAAAGGGACAGAAGCACCGGCCATAATAAATTCCTAGCGATGAAAATTAGCCCAGCCACAGAATACGCAGCCAAGTTTTAAAAGAAGTTGAGGGCGATAGCTAAGTACCGCCCTCTTGTTTAGTTATTGAAAACTATAACGAACACCTAAGGCATAACGTGGTCCGTATTGACGAGCAGATAAGAACTGCGCTTCATAACGGCCATAAATTTCCTCGGTTTCATCGTTAACGTTTACACCTTCAAAGAACACAGTAAGGTTGTCATTAACGTCATAGTTAACGCTGACATCCCATTGACCAAACTCTTTGAAGAATTGTGGAGGATTGTCTGAAGAACCCTGGTCTTGACCAACACCCAATAAGTAGTCATCACGCCAAGCGTATGTTGCTTTAACGGATAAACCATTCTTCTCATAAAACACTTGGAAGTTCGCAGAATCACCTAAGCCTTCTAATGGTGTTTGCTGTTCTAGACTATCAACGTCAAATTCAACATCGCCATCAACAAACGTTGCATTCAAACCGACACCAAAGCCGGTTTCACCAATCATGTGTTGGAGTGCCACTTCGAAGCCATCAACGGTTTTAGTATCAGGTGCGTTAAATGGTCGGCGAATATCCCAAACAATTAGCGGGTCGTCAGCATTCGGTGTTAAGAAGCCTTGGTCGTTTAACTCAGAGCCCAATGCTTGAATTTCAGCGAATATAACGTCGTTAGTCGCTTGTTCACCACGCCCTTCAATACTTGCTACCGCTTGCTGCCAACGAGGCCCCAAGTAAATATCATTAAAACCATCGATTGTTGTCGACACGATTTGGCTACCAATGAAGTTCTCAACATCTTTTCTAAAGTAACCAACAGCTGCGTAACTTGCGTCGCCATAGTAGTACTCAAGACTCAGGTCAAAGTTTGTTGACTCAAGCGGTTTAAGGTTGGTATTTCCTTCATCACCATTACGAGAGCCAATCTTCGGGCTACCTGAAAGAATACGTGCCCCCCCTAAGTCGCCAAGTGGCGCTCGAGCAATAGTTTTACCCCACGAGATACGACCCACAAGGTCATCTGTCAAATCAACGCGAACATCAATCATCGGCAATAACACATCGTGTTTACCTGTTTGTTCAAGTGAATTGTTTTCACCCGATAAGTACTGAGTTAACCATTCACTGCCGCCTTTCCACCAAACCTCTGTCGGTACGTCTTGAGTTACATTACTGGTAACATCCGTTTCTTCGTAACGCACACCTAAATTGACCATAACAGGGAAGTCAGCAAGTTCGAATTCCCATTCAGAGGTGACATAAAGGCTTGTGGTTTCCTCTCGCACAGAGCCTTGGCTGTATGTGCCTAAAGGATGATAAGCGGTAGTTGCAAAGTAATCTTCTCCACCTAGCACTTCATTGGTTAGAAAAGCTTCCGAGCGAGCAACCACTTCGTCAAAATCAAACGTGTAGTAGTAATTAGGACTTAGTCCACAACCGCCGCCATCAAACGAATCTAAGAAGCCACAAGTATCGTGTCTCTCAAACATGCCATCAGGAAAGATTTCTGGCCATGAAGGATTAAATAGGAAACCACCTATCAAACCAGACCATGCATTTGAACCACCCATTGTTTGGTCGGTATACGCGGCACCAAATTTCACTTCAACTAAACCGATATCAAACACATCATTTTCCCATGTGCCGTCTAGCTGAAATTGCTCAATCTCGGCTTTACCCGGAGAATGAACAAATTGACTAAAATGAGAGTCCATTTCACTAGCTAGTAGTTCAGTTGTACCATTGTTCCAATGAATTTCTGCATGTGGAATGTCACCAGTACGGTAGTCATAAATTTTGGTTTCTAATTGATCAGAGCCCAACACCAACGAACCAAAGCTGCCTAGACCATCATCGGCACCATTATCAATTTCACTACTTGAATCATGGTAGTCAAAGGCTAAGTTCAAGGTATCTGTCACCTGCCAGTCAACATTAAAACCAATCGATTTCTCTTCTACTTCAGTTGTTCCTCGAGACGCAGTGTATGAGCCGTCATTACCGCTGATATCTGCATAAATCGCCGTGCCATTCTCATCGAGCTCATAGGCATTAATGTTGCCACCATAGTCGTTCCACATACCCCAACCAATCGAGTTGGTGCCAGTAGTTGCTTTGGTATAGGTGTAATCCGCCGTGACAATCAACGAGTCTAATGGCGCATACTGAAGGGTTAGATGACCGTTAGTTCTATCACGTTCAATATCTTCAATACTGTAGTTCATATCACGTGGGAAGAAGTGGTTACCTATACGGTTACCTTCCTCATCCAATGGACGCGGGTCAATCACTTGATCTTCATCTAAATTGGTCGGCAATGCCACGTTAGCTTGCCAACCTTGAATGTTAGCTTGCTGCTTTTGGAAATCACGCTCGTGATGAGTTACAGAAAACGCGATACCAAAGGTATCATCGGCGAAAGTATTAGAATAAAGTGCTGAAATCTCTGGTGTTAGATCATCACCTTGCTCGTTTGAGCTATCGTGTAGCCCTTTTGCAGAAAAGCTATATCGTTCACCCGTGCTCGTCAATGGCTTGCGCGTAACGATATTCACTGTACCACCTAAACCACCTGTTGGAATTTCAGCACGAGCAGTTTTATATACTTCTAGCGCTGAAACGCCATCAGACGCTAAGTTTTCTAAGTTGTATGAACGAGTATTACCCGTACCAGGCATTTGACGGCCATTTAATGTGATCAAATTGCGATCTGGGCCCCAACCACGGATAGTTACCTGGCTACCTTCACCGTTATTACGGCTTATGGTTACACCCGTAATACGTTGTAAAGATTCTGCTAAGTTGGTGTCGGGGAACTTACCCATTTCTTCTGCAGAGATAGCATCAACAACACCCGACATATCACGCTTTAAATTCATCGCGCGGGTTAAACTGCCGCGAATACCGCGAACTTCAATAACTTCAACTTCAGCTTCAGTTTGTTCTTCTGCTGCTAAATTCGCTTCTTGTGCATTAACACTTGATACTACGCCGCCGGCTAGCACCGCTGAGATAGCAAAGGCAATGCGAGTTTTTGGAAAAATTGACGTATTCATAATAATCCTACTTATTTCAAATCTGGTTCTTTAAGGTGGCGCTATGCCACCTCATTTTTCGTCAAAGCTATTGCGCAGTAATCATCGCATTATCAATGCGATACACTGCACCTTCACCCGTTCCCCATGCAGGGAACACCATAACGACATCGATAGCGCTGATGTCTAAACCAGCATCGAATAAGTCGGATAATCTGAACATATAGGTTTGCCACTCGCCTACGGTAGGAGCAACACCTTCTAAGCTGTCGGTAAGCGGCAATTCAACTGCTTCACCGGCATCGTTAGATTCAATTTTGAATAGCCACTGAGAATTCGGATCATTAGGTGCACTAACGACTTTCAGGTCGAAACGCACAACACCGTTATCAAGCATAGCACTTGCATCATAGTAGATACCGTCACCTGCTAAGAAGCCCATGACAGTTGGCGTTGCACCAATAACAAACTCAGCGACCATACCATGTGCGGCATCATCTTCTTGTTCAGTAGGCGTAGAGCCTGCACAACAGTCCCAAATCGGCCAATCACTATTTTGAGCGTTATCATAAAGTACTAAGCCTTCTGCTTGAGGCAAGCTAGATGGATCGAAAATCATGATGTTGTCCAAACGGTACACGGCACCTTCACCTGAACCCCATGCGGGGAAAACCATCAGTACATCAATGGCACTCAGATCAAGACCAGATTCAAACAAGCTTTGTAAAGAGTATGTGTAAGTTTGCCACTCACCAACAGTTGGAGCTACACCTTCTTGGCTATCAGTTAGCGGTAACTCAACAGCTGTCGCGCCATTGTCCGACTCAATCTTGAATAACCATGGTGCGCTTGCGTCGTTCGGTGCATTAACTACCTTAAGTTCAAATTGCACAACACCATTAGCCAATAGACTTGAGGCATCAAGACTTACCGCATTCTCACGATCTGCAATGATCCCCATTACTGTTGGGCTAGCACCGATAACAAATTCAGCAGTCATACCATGTGCAGCATCATCATTCTCTAATGTAGGAGTAGAGCCACCACAGCAATCCCAAATATCCCAACCATCTAGTGGTGCATCAGCAAATAACACATCGCCAACAAACCCACCTGAAGCGTTAGGATCGTAAATTTTCGCATTGTCGATACGATATACCGCACCTTCGCCAGCGCCCCAAGCAGGGAAGACCATGACAACGTCAATTGTACTGACATCAAGACCTGCATTGGCTAAATCTGATAGCTTGAATGTATACGTTTGCCATTGACCAGCAACAGGTAACGCACCTTCTACACTTGAAGATAACGGCAGTTCGACTGCTGTTGCAGCATCATCGCCTTCAATCTTGAATAACCAAGTCGCTGACGCATCGTTTGGTAAGGTGACAATTTTCATATCAAATTGCACAACACCATTCGATAAAATAGCCGTTGCATCAAATGGTGCAGGAGCAACGCCTTCAGGTAAGAAAGCTTCTTTTGAAATAAAGCCCATTACAGTTGGGTTTGCGCCGATTGAAAACTGTGCTGTTGCGCCATATGTTGCATCTTCGTCGACAACCACCTCAGGCGTGCTGCCACCACAACAATCCCACATTGGCCACTTGGCATTTTCTGCATCTTCGAATAACACTAAACTTGGACCACTTGAGTCAGCAGCGATTTCAACATTGGCTAAACGATAGGTCGCGCCTTCACCTGTTCCCCATGCTGGGAACACCATGATGACATCAATTGCACTGATATCTAAACCAGCATCAGCTAAGTCCGACAGATTAAAGGTATAGCTTTGCCATTGACCAGTTACGGGGTCAACACCCTCTACGCTATTTGATAGAGGCCACTCAACTGCTGTACTTGCGCCGACACTTTCAATTTTAATCAACCAGCTTGAGTCAGGGTTGTTTGGTGGGTTAACCACTTTTAAATCGAAACTTACTGTACCACCAAGGTCCAGTAACGATGAGGCATCGTAAGGGCTTGCACTACCAGCAGGGTCCGTAATAAATTCATCGCGAGAGGTAAAACCGTTCACCGTTGGCGATGCACCTACATAGAACTCCATAACATCACCAAGCTCTTCATCGGCAACTACCATAGGTGTAGAACCACCACAACAATCCCAAGCTGGCCAGTTAGGATTTATGGTACCTGAGAAAATAGTTAAGTTAGCCGCAGGGCCACCAGTAGATGGAGGGCTAGGGATAGGCGCTGCGCCTTCAACTAGTGCATCATCATAGCTATCGTAGCCACCGCGTACCGTCTCACAACCCTTTCCTGTATCAGGATTCTGAATACACTCGTAAACGCGAACGTAATCAATTTCAAAGTGCTGACCGTCTGCAAACGCTGCCGCATCAATACCTAAGTTGTTTACGTTTTCTGGCCAGTCACCACCAACGGCTAAATTCAAGATCATGTGGAAATCTTGGTCGAATGGTGCATTGTTCCAGTAGGTGGTTAGCTCACCTGTGATTTGATCAAAGTATTCAGCAAACCAGCCACGATGTGAAAGGCCTACAGCTTCACCGTTACTGTTAGTGCGAACCGTTGATTTACGCTGCGTAGCATATAGGTAATCGTCTACATACCAACGAATCTCACCTTCTTGCCATTCAATTGCGTAGGTATGGAAGTCATCTGCTGGGCTAACGCCGTCAGGCAATTGATACTCGCGACCTGAGTTAACGTTGTTTGGCCAATCTCGACCATAATGAAGCGTGCCGTATATGCGAGTTTCTTCTACACCTTCAGCATCAACAGTTTTCAAGTTAACCGTTTCTAAAATATCGATTTCACCTGATTTCGGCCAACCACCATAAACTTCATCCGTTGGTAGCATCCAGAATGCAGGCCAGCTGCCTTGGCCACTCGGTAGCTTCGCTCTAACTTCGAAGCGACCATATTTAAAGTCGGCTTTGTTTTTTGTCACCATACGAGCAGAGGTATACGGCTTTTCTGCGCCATCTTCTGCTGGTAATGCGACGATATGTAAAACGCCGTCTTCTAAATACGAGTTGGCAGCACTATCGGTGTAACACTGTTTCTCATTGTTACCGCCGCCGGCACAGTTGACTTCATGAGTCCAATTGCTGTCATCAATTGCACTGCCGTCGAATTCATCGCTCCAAACAAGCTGCCAGTCAGATACTGGCGCTACTGGATTGACAACGGTAGGATCTGTTTTTGTTTCAGCTCCCCCGCCACAACCGACTAGGGTTGCAGTTGTTGCACAAGCAAGTAAATGCGTGATTTGTCTTGTTGCTTTGTTCATTTTAATTGTGTCCACTTTAAGCAAGCTTGTAGCTCAAACTCAAACAGCCTAGTAAAATTATTCTGTTACAAATTGAGCCTCTCCCCCACCTTGCAGATCGCCTAACTTATTGTTGTCTGTTTCAAGTGTTAGACCAAAGGTGACGATTAGAAATCTAATCACCTTAAATATTGCCAGTAAGGGAATTTGCCTCAATCAAAATGCGGTATGGCGAATTTTATTTGCGGTATCAACAGACAAATCGGCGGTATTACGACAAAGCGAAACAAAATTGCGACGAAATGTTACAAAGCTCTTGTTTCTAGTATTTTTGCAACGGCATCGCTGTAGTTTCTGCTGACTTTCAGGAAGATATCATCACCAATATTGAGCATACTCTCATTGTTCTTAAGGCTTTGAATACCCTGAACTTGGTGAATATTTACTAGCGTGGATTTGTGGATACGTTGAAACATACTGTCGTCGAGTTCTGTTTCAAGTTTTTTCATCGTGATGCGAACAATATAGTTCTCTTTCTGTGTGTGGATACACATATAGTCACCAGCGGCGTCAATCCAACGAATGTCTTTAACGGGCACAAAAACCTTTTCATTGCCTGTTGTTTTAATCACTAACTCTTGGCGGAAGTGCGTTGGTAGAGGCTGATTAGGGTTTCCTAGCCATTCTTCTAATTCTGAAATAGCCAGGCCCGACGTTTCTCCGAGAGCTTTTAACAAGCGATACTTTTCTAAGTCACGTTGTACCGGTGTTAAACGCGACTTAACCTTGTCCATCGTTTGTTTGAGACGCCCCAAGTTAGCTGGTTTTAGAATGTAATCAATCGCATTTAGCTCGAATGCTTCCAAAGCGTATTCGCTGTATGCACTAACAATGACCACCAGCGGCATAACATCCGACTGCAACACTTGAATCACTTCTAAACCACTAAGCCCAGGCAGTTTAAGGTCGACAAACAGTACATCGGGCTGTAACTCTTGGCACAACTTAATAGCTTGGTCACCATCCGAGGCTTCACCGATAATAACAACATCCTCAATGTTTTCGAGACGAAGTTTTAACCCCTCTATCGCAAGCGGCTCATCGTCAACAATGACTGCGGTGATTTTTCTATCGCTCATTAAGTTCCCCCCACATATGGCACTTCAATATTAACATAAGTACCTGTGCTGGTTTGTTTTACTTTCAACGTTGAAGGCTTGTTAAACATGGTTTTTAGGCGCTCTTTGGTATTCATCAGTCCGATACCAAAGCCTGACTCTTGCTCTTCGTTTTGCTCGCTGCCTTCATTAAACACGGTTATATCAAGGGTTTTATCAACTAACTTTGCAGAGATCACAATGGTACCTTGCTGTTTTCTCGCCTCGATGCCGTATTTGATCGCGTTCTCAATAATAGGCTGTAAAAATAGCGTCGGTACTTGGGCAGCAAGTGTATTGCTATCAACATCTAGAGTTACGTTTAATTTGTCACCAAAGCGCACTTTTTCGATAGATAAATACAACTCCAGCAATTCTAGCTCTTTCGCAAAAGTCGACTTTTGCTGCGTATTTTGCATCAACGAATAACGGAAAAAAGAGCAAAGCTGATCTAACATCTCACCCGCTTTTTCATTATCTTTTTTGTAAATAAGCGTCGAAATCGCATTCATGGTGTTAAACATAAAGTGTGGATTTAGCTGATAGCGCAACATTTGCAGTTGGGCTTCTTTAGCTTGAGTTTGCGCTCTTAACAACATCTCATGCTCTTTTTGAAGTTTGTTGTTGTAAAGCATAATGAAGTATATCGATGTCCACGCGAACATAGTGGTTAACGAAAACAATAGCCAGCCACCAAATTCAAGCATATTCCATGCTTCGTTCCAGCGTTGACCATAAACAATCACTTTGTAGCAACTGAGTTTAAAAATATTGTAGACAACACCTAAAACAGCAGCGGAAGCAAAACTCAGTAGCAGCGTGCGCTTCAATGGCAGGTGAACAATTTTGCCAATCAGCCGCCACTGGAAATAACTTAAGACAAACCCACATAATGTCTCGCCAGCAAGGTTTATCAACTGCGCAGACAAGTTAAAATTAGCATCAGCGAATTGCGGTCTGATAATAGCCACAAAAACCACGAAGAAGTAACCTATCCAGCCGCCAATCTGTAACGACCAAAATTGCTTATTTTGATGAATAAGTACGGGCTCTTCCAATAACGACGGTGGCTCTGTAACGTATGCTTTCATGATAAATATTGTATTTCAGCTCTATTTATTAACACTACTATAAACAAAACTGAGATCTTGTCAGAAGCGAATATTGAATAAACTGGTGTTTTTGCGACAAGGCGTTATCAATTGACGGCAAGGCGTGTGTCGCAAATGAATTTCCTGAATAAGTGACCCTCTCCGTTAAAACATTTGAAACATCTTCAACATTGAAGCTCATCTAACGCGCATTTAGACTTAGCTTAGGCAGTTATATTGCCAGTTTTATCTTACTAAGTTTCACAAGAGCTAGGTTTCAAAAGAGCGACGAGCTAACATCAATACTAGGTAGCAAGCATGGAATTACAAAGCCTACAAATTATCGTCTTGTGTGTCTGTTTAGGCTCAATGTTTGGACAACTATTCGTGCCAAACAAGCAGGTAACTCACATTCTTTTTGCCATTTTCTGTGGTTCAGTTGCCATGTCGCTCGCCAAAAATTTATCAGGTAATGTTATTGGCCCCTATCAATACCTTATCGGTATGGCTGCATGTATTACCTGCAATGGTTATTGGCTATTGTCCCGCACTTTTTTCCGACCGCAACATAGTATTTCATATCAACACATCTTATTTGCAGGTGCTATTGCCGTACTGATTATGTTGAATCAAGGCTATTTATTTGCGAGTAACTCAGGTTTAGTCAATGTTGCTAATGGTAACTTAGGACAGCATATACTTCGCGAGTTAACCATTTTGCTTTCGTCTTCAATACTTGTGTTATCGTTTTGGGAAGGATGTCGAGGTTACCGTAGCGCAGATATAACCGAGAAACTGCAGCGCTTGCTGTTCCTAATGACATTTGGCGGTGCGGTCGCTATCAGTAAAGCCACCCAAGGGATTTATGCAAACGCGCCACTATCACAAGAGTTTGCAACAGCGGCGATCACCCTGTTTGTGATTATTAATACGCAAATACTGACCTTATGGAGAGGCCACACTGTTCAGCAGCAAAAAGGTAACAGCCAACCAGTGAATGAAGTTGCAACTGTAATCGCTGAAAAAAATCTGAATGCTCCGAATACAAGCAACGTCGCTGATGAAACCTTATTGTCGAAACAGGTAGAAACACTGATAAATGAAGAAGCATTGTTTTTGCAGCCCAATTTAAAAATCAGTGATATTGCGCAAAAGCTCGGCGTGCCAGAATATAGAATCAGCAACGCTCTACGTCACCACTTAGCCGCTAAGAACTTCAACCAATACATTAATGAATTGCGGATAAGACACGCTCAAACTCTACTTGCTGATACTGACAAGCAAAAGTGGACGGTATTAGTCGTTGGTTTAGAAAGCGGCTTCGCATCGGTAGGGCCTTTTACCAGAGCATTTAAATCGATAACGGGTTACACGCCCAATCAATATCGACAAAGAGTATGTCAGCCCAAATCTGCTTGATTGGCTAGGGTTCCACTCAACAGTTAGAACTTCTTTGCGTAAACTTCTTTAAGCATTTTATCATTTTGAATGGACTTTTAATGAAGTTATCTCACTTACTTCTATTTTTAGTTTTTATCGCTCCGCTAGCTTCTGCGCTAGATACACATTCAGCAGCAGTAAAAAGCAAAAGCAATGACTGTAAATGGCCAGCATTAAGCATCGAAAAGAACTTCGAGGGTGGCGCATTTGCTCATTGCCTACAACTATCAGCAACTGAATATCAATTAGATATTCACCCAGAGAATACACCAATTAACCCTAGCCCTTGGTATGGGGTTAAAGTGTCGCCAAATGCCAATACCGACGTAAATATAAAAATCGATTACAGCGAATTTTCGCACAAACATAGATACTGGCCGAAAGCGAGTGTCGACGGTAAACAGTGGTATCCATTGCCTGAAAACTCTGTTGTTGTATCTAACGACAAGCAATCAGTTTGGTTACATTTAGGTAAAACTAATAAGCCCGTCTGGATAGCCGCCCAACCAATATTGAGTAATGCAGACTATGACGAATGGCTTAAACAAATAGGTAAAGGGAATGACAGTGTTTCAATTAAATCTGTCAGCCTAAGTGTAGGTAAACGGCCAATAAATCAGCTTTCCTTTATCGAAGATACATCAAACCCGTATTTTGTCATTTTAGGCAGACAACACCCACCTGAACTTACCGGTGCTTTTGCCTTACAAGCCTTTGTAGATAGAATTAGTCAATCTGACGAATTAGCTACAGCCTTTAGACGTAAATTCAACGTCTTGGTTTATCCTAATATTAATCCTGATGGCGTCGCCCTCGGTTATTGGCGTCATAACCTTAATGGGGTCGATTTAAATAGAGACTGGAAGCACTTCAAGCAGCCCGAAACCAAAGCGGTTATCCAAGCGATTGAACAGCAAGTTGCGCCGTCGAAACTGCTAACAATGATTGACTTTCATTCAACGAATAAAGATGTCTTTTATACGCAACGAGATAGCGATTACGGCAAGTTTGCGAATTTTACCCGCCAGTGGTTTGAGCAAATCAACCATCAACAAAGTGCCATCGCTTTCACGCGTGAAGCAAGCCGCCGACCAGAGAATACAACATCAAAAACATACTTTTTTAATACCTACGGGATCCCTGCAACTACCTACGAACTAAATGACACCAGTACGCCAGCGAATGTAAAAATCGCAGGCACAGTGTCAGCAGAAACCTTTATGAAGTGGTGGCTTACTAATACCAATTAAGATAAGCCTTTTAATTGATATCAAACTTCTAAACCCCATTCCGCAATAAAAACATCATTTTTCATGCGCCGAATTCCGAATTCGGCGCGATAAAGCCCCTGTTTTCTCAGACACTTCACTCAAATCCTATCAAACAAGGCTTAATTATGAGTGAATCTCTTGCAAGCTCGTCAATGCTGTTGTTGCCCAGTGCTAAAAAAGCATTAGATTGGAGTGTAAAAAGTTGGTTTGTAGTGGCGCTTGCCGGTCAGTGGGTGTTCGCTATCTATATATTGATGATCTACACACTAACCTTCGTGAATGGGCTAAATGTAACTGACTTTAGCCCAGCACCTAGTTTAAAGCAGGCCGAAGGTTATGTTTTATTTATCTTCTTTGCGCATGTACTGCCAGCAGTGTATTTATCACTACTTGGCATGACCCAGTTAGTGCCGAGTATACGGAATAATTACCGTGGTTATCACCGCTGGAATGGCAAGCTATTTCTACTGCTAGGTATCACTGCTGCACTTAGTGGTTTGTACCTGCAGTGGTCTAAGGGCTGGGAAACTAATACCGCAGCATCGTTGGGTATCACGCTAAATGGCCTGTTAATTTTGGTCGCGGCTTACTTAGCTTGGTTCTATGCAATTAAAAAGCGATTCGAAGCACATAAGCGCTGGGCCATACATGCATTTTTTCTCGTTAATGGTGTGTGGACATTTAGACTCTACCTAATGGGCTGGTACATGGTTAACCAAGGCCCCAATGGCAATACAAGGAATATCGACGGTCCAATGGATATCACCCTATCCTTTGCCTGCTATTTACTGCCAATGTTGTTTATCGAACTCTATTTTTGGGCGAAAAAACAAAGAGCATCAGGCAAAGCATGGTTGAGCACAGGTGTCATGTCTCTGGGCGTACTAATCACAATTGTTGGCGTAGTTGCTGCAGCCACTATGATGTGGGCACCGCGTATTTCCAATGTACTTGGAGCGATTTAGCTTAAGTAAGTAGTATGAGGTAAGTAGTCTGAGGTAAGGGGGCTAGCCCCCTCTTCTTAATCGCTTTATGCGAATGTAGCAATTACATCAATTAATTTTATTGATGAATACTTTCTCGCCAGAATACGCTTATTTAACTTATTCGAGTTAAGGGCATTTATCATGGCGAAGAAAAAGACAATTACATTTGCAGCGACACATTTCACGGTGGCATTTAGCGTTACCTCGGCATTAACCGGAGATTTTGTTATCGGTGGGCTTGTCGCCATGATTGAGCCAGCAATCAATACCGTAGCCTATTACTACCATGAGCTGCTTTGGCAAAATAAAGTCGGACAGGAAGGCATTGGTTCAGCTTAACTGAGCACCTATCTAGTGCTCTTAATTCACCGCGAAAAACAAAAGCGACATCTATAATCAACAAATGTGATTCACTGATGTCGCTTTTAAACTTCTTTTGAACTTCTTTTAAAATAAGAAGTAGAAGTGGCGAGGGAGCTATT
>JAKVCY010000083.1 GCA_022448425.1 Thalassotalea sp.
GCTGGCTGGCATGATTCAAAACGTAATGGTCGCGTTGGGTGGGAGCGGTTATGGGAAGGATGGTTTACACTGCAAACCATCCTTGAAGGTTATGAGCTAGCCAAGTCTCTTGATCTAGAAATGTGATCAAGAGACAGGCATATAGCGGGCTTTTTTATGTGCCAGTGTGCATGTGATAAATTGAGCGCTTGTTTTGCTTCGGGCAATGCTCCATAGAAGCTATGAGGTAAATCGAGGCTTCTTTAAATGCTCGCGAGTTGGTGTTCAATAAGGTGCTTTACCTCAGAATGCTCTATAACAACGGCAGAGTATATTAACCCCCCTAGAAATGCGATATTTCACCGCGTTCTTGAGTGCCTCCAGAGCGTTCGGGGTAAATAAACTATCTTCGCGAAGCACGATAATTTGTCGCCATTGCCGTCCGTCAAACTCAGCAATTTTCTCTTCGAGTGCTTCACGGTATTTTACAACGAGCTCAATATTAAACGGGGCCGATACTATCGACGATTAATACATCCGACTCTACAGTAATAGAAAAGTAACCGTAAGGTTTAAATACATCATTTGTCATCATCAGTTAGCTTTCCTACTTCAGTGCAGATATTTTAGTTATTGGGGCCAATTAGTTTTTAGTGCGAAACACTTCTGGCTAGCCCTTATACATCTTCAAGCAATAATCCTTTAACTTCTAAACAGCACGGTCAGGTTATTTTGCTCTGTTAAATTCGCAAGCAACGCACTGCTTAAGTCTACCGCTGTACGGCCATGCTCTTCACTTTCGGCCGACATATCGCTAATAGCAATAATGTCTTGACTGACTTGTTCGGCAACAACAGATTGCTCTTCAACAGCAATCGCGATTTGATCGCTAATACTTGCCAGTTGATTAACTTCGGTGTTGATGCGCGTTAGGTACTCGCCTGTTTGTCCGGCCAGCGTAACACAGTTGCTTGATAAGGTGTTACCGTGGCTCATTGCCTCAATCGCAGAATTGGACTCGTGCTGAAGCTGCGTTAACAGCTTATTGATTTCTTCCGTAGATTGTTGGGTGCGCATCGCAAGTGCTCTTACTTCCTCTGCAACTACAGCGAAACCTCGACCTTGTTCACCTGCTCTGGCTGCTTCAATGGCGGCATTTAGGGCTAGCAAGTTGGTTTGGTCGGCAATACTGCTTATTTCATCAAGAACTGTCTCTATCGCCTACTGCCGTCTGTTAGGCGAGTAATTGCCTGATCGCATCAATTGTCTCGCTGACGATAGATTGACTACTTGATGAGATATCAAGACCCTGTTGCGCAGCTGTCGAGCTTTCCGCAACGACTTGGGCAATTTCTTGAATCGTTGATGACATTTCGCTTATTGCCGTCGCGATCTGTGAGGTTTCATCTTTTGGGCTACTACTTCGCCAAAAGCCAAGAAACACTGTACCAGCAAATGATGCTAATATCATTGGTACGGCTAGCCATAATGACGTGCCGACGAAAGGGCTAGCCATTGAGAAAATCAATATCAGCGAAAATAGTACTTGGCAGATAAGCGTCATATCCATTTGTTGATTGATGACTCGTGGTGTTTCACCACGGTTTAATTTACCGTATAAGTTTTCGGCACGGTCGACAACATCACGTTTGGGACAGGTACGAACCGATTGATATTCGACAGTTTTACCCTGTGCATCTTTTATCGGCGTAACAAACGCGTTTACCCAATAATAGTCGCCATTCTTACAGCGGTTTTTAACAGGGACCATCCAAGATTTACCATCGCGAATATGGTGCCATAAGTCTTTGAAAGCTGCCTTCGGCATATCACTATGGCGAACCATATTGTGGGGCTTACCGACCATTTCATCAAACGAAGAGCCAGCAATGTCAAAAAAATTTTTATTCGCGTATTTGATATGACTGTCTAAATCTGTTGTGGAAAGTAGAATGTCTGATTCTGAAAATAACTGCTCTTTTCCCATGAGTGAATATCCCTTGAATGATACAGGTTTCATTAACTCCAACGTTCGGTGTCCATTGATGTTGAAGTGATATTATTCTTGGTAAGAACTAACTTGGCTGGAAAATGTGAAAAGATAGACACGGATCACTACTTCGAGCTTTGTCATAATCCATTATGAGCTCTTAATAACTTTTTAATATTTACAAAGAATATGCAGAATAGCGGAGGAGAATTACAGGTTTATTCTTTTGTTTTGAATTATTTGCGAAATATGTCTAACTGCTGCTGGTAAACTGTTAATTTTTATATGCTTATTATACTAATGAACAGTCATTAACAATGAGTCAAAAATAGGCGGAAATGAGATCAATCAGATAAAGCTAATTATCTGAGCGTCTTACTACTCTATAGTGCCTTATACTTTGTTATGATGTGAAACTAACCACTGTAATAGAGAGTTTTACAGTAGTTAGTTTCTATGATGTAGGTTTCTGTAGTCGCAGTCCAAATTTAGTTGCTATGGGTAGCAAGTATATTGTCGGCTATTTTCGCTGCGATCATGATGGTCGGTGCATTGGTATTACCGCTAACAACAGTTGGCATAATGGACGCGTCAACCACACGTAGACTGTCGATACCATGTACTTTTAGTTCACTATCGACCACGGACAACTCATCCTGCCCCATTTTACATGTGCCTACAGGGTGATAGATGGTACTTGCTTTGTTTTTCAAAAACTCAAGTATGTCTTCGTCTGACTGGCAACCTTCACCAGGAAATATTTCATTAGTCACCTTGTTAGCAACAGGGGGCTGGGCAAATATTTCTCTCGCTCTCTTTATTGCTTTAATCATGATTGTTTGATCGTCTGGATGAGAGAGCATGTTGAGAGTTATGTTTGGGTTCAAGTGCGGTGCGCTTCCGTAAAGTGTTACACTGCCGCGACTTTTGGGGCGAAGTAAACACGCATGAATTGCTACACCATATCTAAACAACATCTTAAGGTTGCGACCATGGTCGTCCATTGCAGCTGGAATAAAGTGGAGTTGTAAGTCCGGTGTTTCAGCTTCATCCGAGGTTTTTATAAAGCCGCCGGCTTCTGCAACCGCACTCGTCAAGACACCACTTTGTTCAGTAAAAAACTTAAATGCGCTTGGTGCCAGTTTCGCTAGTGCTTTGGGACGGTAAGCGATAATGTCGGTATCCGTGTACTCCTTAACGACGAGTGCATCGACATGTTCTTGCAGGTTTTGACCTACGCCTTCTAGTTGATGTTCCAAAGTAATATTGTGTTTGTCTAATTCTGCTTGTGGACCTACCCCTGAAAGCATTAGTAGTTGAGGAGAATTAAACGCACCTGCACTCAAAATTACTTCTTTATTGGCGCCTAGTTCGACTATCTTTTGCTTGCGCTTAAAACGAATACCTACCGCTTTTTTATCCTGAAGAATAATTTTTTCAACCAGTGCATCGGTGATAACAGTTAAGTTCTTTCTTGATAAGTTAGGGGTTAAAAATGCCTTGGCAGCGCTACAACGTTTACCGTCTTTTTGGGTAACCTGAAAATAGCCAATGCCTTCTTGTTGTTCACCGTTAAAATCATTGTTGGCAGGAAAACCAGCGTTGATAGCTGACTGAATGAAGTTATCAAAAATAGGTAGTTTAGATCGGGATTCAGCAACGTTTAATGGGCCGTCGACACCGTGATAGTCGTCTGCGCCGCGCTCCTGGTGCTGTGTGGCTTTAAAGTAGGGGAGCACGTCATCGTATCCCCAACCCTCGTTACCTAAATCTCGCCAGTGGTCGTAATCCTCTTTTTGACCGCGAATATAGAGCATGGCATTTACAGAGCTGCTACCGCCAAGGGTTTTGCCGCGCGGGTTAAATATTTCACGATCATTTTGGGAAGCTTCAGGACCGCTATTGTATAACCAATTTAAACGCCGGCTCTTCATTAATTCCACGACGCCAAGTGGTACATGAATTAATGGGGAAGAGTCCTTTGGACCCGCTTCGATAAGGCATACTTGATGTTGCCCAGAAGCTGATAGCTTATCGGCTAGCACGCAGCCAGCAGAACCACCGCCAATGATAATAAAGTCATAGCACTGTTTGAAACTTGAAGTCATAAACTACCTGTTGTTTTGTCGTTGTTACTCTTGTGGTATTGCAAATTCAGCTTTTTTAGCTGTTATTTTGTCTGCTAGTCTTTTAGCTAGCATTGATAACTAAAGTCGATTGTAAGTCATCGGACGAGTTATGAGTTATTTGTTAAGATTACAGTTTTTATAGCGAATTTAAACGATTTTTTCACCTGTCATAAGTGAACTTGATTAAAAAAGGGCTATTAAAAAGATCTAAAATTGGTTTTTTAACAACCCTTTGCTTACACCTTCAATTAAAAACACCTTTAATTAAATCGGTATTAAGTGCCTATTTGAAAAAATAGTCGACAGAAACAAATAGTGATCGTGGTTCGCCAACAAAATAGCGGTAGTTACCAAAGCCAAAATCTGCGCGCTCAGCGTAATCTTCATTAGTGAGATTTAGTAGCCTTGCACTGAAACGCCATTGGTTTCCATATTGGTATGCAGCTCGCAGGTTTAATAAGTTGTGACCGTCATACTCCGCGGTATTTTCAGGGTTGAGGTAATAGTTGCCCATATGCACCCACTCAAGTTCACTGTTGATATGCTCAGATCGCCAACCCAATTGGATGCTGCCCATATGTTCTGGTGCGGTATCAATTTCGTTGCCTTTGATATCTGTGCGTGCAATAGCAAGCGAATTATCATATTCGTGACTTGCTAATGTACCGTGTGCAGACAGGTAGAATTGATGTGGTAATTGGTAACGCATACTGAGTTCGATACCTTGATGAGAAGTCTCTCCATTACTGATGTTTTGTCTGTTGCTGTCTTGAAATATAAAGTGTGATTTTTCCATAGTAAACAGGGTGACATCATAGCTTAGCGCTGCTGTTTGTCCGCGCATGCCCAGTTCGTAAGAGACCAGCTCTTCAGCATCAAGCTCGGCGATTGTTTGGCCTGCCTGCAATCTAAATAACTCTGTTGCTTGAGGAGCACGGTAGCCAGTTGAGAATTGACTGTATAAATAAAGGTTTTCGCCAAGTGCATAGTTTGCACCTAGCTGATATGACAATTCATCATAATCGACTGTTTGGTCTGTTGGTCGGGTGAAGCGGCAATTAGTAACCTCTGGCGCACAAGCACTGCCATCACTTTCATGGTTATCGTAGTCGTATTCCGTCATGTCGTAACGAACACCACCTGTGATGTTTAGTCCTGAGCTGGCTTGCCAATCAAACTGCATAAATGGCGAGATAACGTGGGCGTCCACTGTATAGTCATAATGCGTGCCCGCGGGCAACGTAGGTGCAAAATCTTCAGCTTGGGTTTCTGTTAGCTTGCCTTCGGTAAAGTCACTATCAAGTCCGAAATAAAGGTTTATGCTTTCGAAGCGCTTTATCCCTCGGACGTTAATACCAACGCTTTTTTGGCTATTTTCTTCTAGCGCTTTCCACGGTAAGAAATGTTGTAAGAACGCCATATCTGTCCAGCGGAAATAAGGAGTAATGGTAAAGCTTGTGTCAGGCGACTGGGTATATTCAATCGCGCTATAGCCTCTGAGCGACTGGCTGTCTCGAAATGCCTCAGGATTTGGGTTGGTTTTCTTTAAACTATCATCTTTATAGCTTTCAAATCCTTGAATAAAGCCAGCAGTTTCTTGATTTAAGTTACTACCAGAAAGCACGTTCTTAATGCTTAAGTTATCACTTTGGTACTGATGAATGATATCGAACTTTTGTTGGTCGTAGCCACTTTCTTCTTTATAACCACCATCATGACTAGCATTTACCTGCATGGTCAGGCCATGGTTGTTCCATTGGGTAGCCAGTTGCGTGCTGCCTTTTAAGTAATCATGTGGTCCCGCACTTAGGCTGATGTTTTGGCTGTCAAATCCGATTGCATCTGGTGTCAATAAATTGATAACGCCATGTACAGCATTCGAACCATAATCGACACTGCTAGGGCCTCGAAGTACTTCGATACGTTCCGCTTGTTCTGTATTAACGTCAAAAAGTTGATTTGTGTTACAAAACCCAGGCGCACGTAAGCTGATGCCATCTTGTGCCATGAAGTAGGCACCACAGCCACCGGCACCAGTTAACACAGGAGAGCGGATTGCTGTTAAATGTTCTTGCCCGTTGCCCCGACTTATCCAGCCTCCAGGAACCGTGTTGAATACCTGATTGATATGCTCATGCCGAGTCAACGAAAGTTGCTCGCTGTCAATAACTGACAAGTTATGACTTAAGGTTTTGATCGCCTTGGCCGTTGGGCTAGCTGTAACGGCAATGCGCTCAATGTCAGAAAAATCTTCTGCGACAACAGAGGCGGTTTGGGTGCATAGTAGGGCGGCAATGACGGCGTTTGCTAAAGTGCTTTGTATAGGAGCGGACGAGTTGCGCACTGTGTTTTTAGTCGAGTGTGATTTCATAAAAGGCTTAAAGTTGTTGTTTGTATTTTGTTATTTATATTTTGTGAAGTAATAAGAAATAACATCTGTTAAGTAGCTGAATAGACAATTACTTACGATCATTTCCCCTTATTATTACCGATTTAACATCGGCAAGATATGCATGATTAATATCAGGTAACGATTCATCCAACCGTTGATCATTGTTTAACGCGAGTTGTACGCTCTTAGAGGTTATTTCGATCTTTTTTTTGGCTAGAGGGGGGAAATTAAGGTAGTAGGTACGTAAGTGGTTGAGTAATACCAGTTGAATTAAATATTTGATCATTCAGCGAGAATTAAAAGGCTTATAGGCACTGGTTTTGTGCTCCTGCAAAACCTTAGCACCTACATCCATGTAGGCGTGGCGTTGATTACAGAGAATGGTCACTCTCGACAACTGCGTCCTGCGTTGTCCTAAATCACCACATCCATGTGGTTTCATTGTCAAAATCAATAACGCAGCATATATGCCTTTTAAAATAGCCCTTTGGGAGCTTGTCAGGGAAGTGATAATTTCACAAATTTCCTCGTTGGAGAATGACTACAACAGCATCAATTTGCTTTATTCTAACTTCCCTGATATGGCTCTGAAGTGGTTAAATATTTATTTCAATTGGTATAAGTCTAAATAGAAAACGATGTAAA
>JAKVCY010000084.1 GCA_022448425.1 Thalassotalea sp.
TTAACCCCTATTATTACTTCGAAAAGCTATTTGCTGAGCTTCCCCAGCGAGAATCGGGCGCGGATCTAACCGATTTATTGCCGTGGAATGTCAAGCAAGCGCTTGATTAGCCCTGGCCTCACCGCTTAAATTGGCGCTTACCATTATCGGCCACTCTGCTCCCATAGCAGGATGTAATGCTACAGATAGCCGAGCCATGCTTATGGGGCAACCTAAATCAGCAAAGTAATACAACACCTGCAAGCCTGCTTCGTTTGGTGATGTTAGTTTAATACCCTGAAAGGTTTCCCCAGGGAAAATAAAAACGTTCCCGTCAGTACTATCGAGCTGTAGATTGAATTCCCTATCGCACAACTGCTTGATGTCAGGATCAAGGTTGGCTAATAGTGGTGTAAGTTCCAATAGATACCTCTGTATTGATTAATGAGAGTTTTCCAAAGCAAAGCAGTGACGTAGCTTCGCACCTAGATTAACCATTCTGTCGTTGGCTGAGTTCCGTAATAAGGCTGCCTGTAATAGCTTTAGGTTGCCAACAAAAATCACCTCTTTTTCAGCTCTGGTGATAGCTGTGTAATACATAGTAACGCTGGTATGGTTGCCACCATCGATGGGTATAACCACACGTTCAAACTGCGACCCCTGGCTCTTATGTATCGTCATTGCATAAGCCAACTTCAACGCATCTACAACTTCAATGGTAACCTCTCTCGTCACGCCATCATCCCAGAGGACTTTGCCGTAACTTACGATCTCATCATCACCTGTCTCGGCTTTAACTAATCGTTGTTTCTTGTATACTTCTGCGACCTCGCCAACCGAACCATTCATTATGTCCATATCGTAGAGGTTCTTGCAGCACATTACTTTGTCATTCAATCTAAATTGCGTCTCTTGATATCTGTCATAGTCATCTACGAAAACCTTCAAGCGCGGCTTTTTGTTGAAAGATGCACACAATTCATTAATTGCATCTGCCATTCTGTTTGTTGGGCAGATGACTTGAGTTGAATCTGGTAACTCTTTATAAAGTGCAGCGACCTCTTTCTTAATAACCCCATGACTATTCGCTGTGATGAACCTTACATCATCATTCCCAAAATCGGGCAGCTCACCTTGTCGTATCTTAATTGAGGCTGCCGGAATGTTGGAGTCGTTACCCTGCCTCTTAACCTTTGTCAGTGTTATTTTAGGCACTAAATCTATTTCTATTAACTCGTGTAATACTAGCCCAAAATCGACTGGCGGCAATTGCCCGGTATCCCCCAACATCAGAATACGCGTATCATACGGGATAAACTTGAGAAGCCTATACATACTTGGGAGGTCTACCATTGAGCTTTCATCTATTACGATAATGAGCTCCATCCCTTTATACTTTTTGAAATCGAATGACCGTAAAAAGCGGGCAATGGTGAACGACTCACATCCTGTAGCTTCGGTCATTCTCTTCGCCGCTTTTCCTGCTAGGGCAATCTGTATTGGCTTCACATGAATACTAGCAAACACGCGATACATGGCATCAAGCACTGTGGTTTTACCAACACCGGCACCACCGTTGATGATAAAGAAGTGATGGTGCATAGCCTTTTTAACGGCTTCTTTTTGTAATGAAGTGAGCGTGAACCCCTTCTCGTGCTCATACATTTCAATGATTTCATCCACCTGAGAAGGGGACGTTCTAAGTTGTGTCGGCTTTCTAATCAGTTCGAATAAACGTTGAGCAACAAAGCATTCCATCATGAATGCGCCATTGCTCTGGTAAACTTTTTCAGCCAAGCGCACATAATTATCTGTCAAATAAGCCTCAGAGAGCGCCTGTGAGACGAGTTCTTCTGAATCATCACCTCCGTTAGCGTTTGACTTCAAAAGTTGCGTGAGTGGCTCTGTGAGTTCATTTTGAAGGGCAGCAGTGCTTCCTTTGTCGAGTATTTTATATAACGCGGCTTCGACTGCCGCCGCCAACCTTATTGCACTATCAGGGAAAAAATTCAAATCACTTGCAATGCCATCACACTCCTCGAACGATAAGCCGAATGTGAGAAGCCGATAAGGATCTTCGTTAAGCTTTGCTATCGTTTCATCTCGATAGAAGTCTACAACGCGCATTGACAAGGGTACGGGCAATCTCAAGGTCATATTGCAGTAGCGCATCTCGTCGAGGAGGATATATTTCTGCCATGCACTTGCAGCGTTGTTAGCAGCTTCCTCAGTCAATATCTGACGTAGAGTCTCAATATCACCGTTATCCAGGTGCTTGAAGAGTTCTTCACCAAAATGATTCCAAAGCTTCTGTGCCTTAATCGGCCCAATTCCTTTGAAGCGACTACTGCCACCGATTAAGTCAACAATCAACTTGCTCTGTGGACGTAAGATATCAACATTACTGGTCGTGATGAGAAACCGCTCAAATCCATTTTCTGTTCTGCCTTTCAGCTTGGTTTTAGGCCTGACGTCAATCAACATGCCTTTCTTGAGCTCAGATATAACGACGTCTTGGTCACTTCCTTCGATAGAGATGACTAAGTGCTGAAACCTATTGGCTTTTACTAACGTTTCCGGGTCGACTTCAACACCATGTACAACTGCCCCCTCCTTTCCTCGATAGGCATTCCGTGTGACGCGAACGGTAATAGATCTGGAGTAACCGATATTCATCGTAAGTGTTTACTGAATTTTGCCAGATAATCGTCGCGGGTACCTTCACGCTCCAATGCAGCCTTTGTCGCTTTAAGCTCTTCTTTGAGTCTATCTTTATCCGCTGATAGCTCAGCAACTTGCGACTGAAGGCGTTTTATCTCCGCGTTTTTCTCCTTGATTTCTTTCTCCGAGGCTGTGTATAAGACCGTTGCTTTGGCATTGCTCTGCGTTTTTTCTGGGCTTTGATAGGGTAGTTGAAGAAGCAATCCCTGCATCTTTAACACCTCCGCTTTTCCCGTTATATAACGTTTGATATGTCGATTTTGATATAGACTTGAGCGGCTGATACCACACTCTTTAGCAATAGCTGTGAGATCAATGTAGCCGTGTTCGATATAATCTCCCCAACTATCACCATCGAGAACCCCCAAGAGTTCAGCAACCTTGATAAGGTTCGCTTTGCCCTTATGGCCCATACGCTCTAAATTGAAGTCAACTAACTCTTTCTCTACGTCGAATTTCATTTTTTATCTTTTGCCACTTTTGCGTGCACCCGTTTTTATCGATTCGGGCATCGGTGCGTTGAGTTGTTCAATCGTAATGTTTGCGTTCGTAGCGTTGTAAAGCCAGCGAACATACTTCAAGTCATATTCAGCAAGTGTCGTTTCGAGACGCTCAATTTTATTCTTTGCCTTTGCTAGTTCTGCTTCCAGTTTTTCTATGGTCTTTGAGTTATGCTGCTTAAGGTTTTGAGATTCGTTAATTTCTTTATACAAAGCACTAATAGCGTCATTTTTGTATAACGCGGGTCTGGAAAACCCCACCTCTTTTGCGATATCGGTCATTGTGACTTTACCGTTCTTAGAGAGGTAGGCCATTCTCTTAATGGTTTCGCAGATTTCCTTCTCGGCTTCGGGGGTTATTCTGGCACTCTTTTTCATATTGCCTCACATTTCGTTTTGCCATCAGGAAAAATCTGCACTCGCTCACCGACTGCGATCGAGTCATCGTTCTCAATGGCTAACGCCATCTGACATCCATTCAATAACTCCTCATGCGAGAGTAGCCAATTATTTGCATTGTGATACTCCTCATCAACTGCTTCTTTAGCTGCATCGACGTGTAACTTCTGTTGATCTCTGATACGAGCCACCTCTTCCACCTCAGAAGGATTACCTTTTACACGATAATAGTTACTACACCCTCTCAAGCACGCGTAGTGCTTACCGCAAGGTGAGTCATTATAATCATGCTTGCATAGCCCAATTGAAGTAGTCAGCGACGTCGTCAGATCCTGAATAGTATCCAGCGCCTCATCTCTATCCACCAAGGTAAACAGTATGGCTGCTTCCTTCTCTTGTTCACGAGATAACCCTGTAGAGGCGATGATTGTGTCAGCCTCATCCATTACCTTTTTTGTTTTATTTGTGTGGTTGTAGGTCGCGTTATCACCCATATATTTCCTACCAAAGTAACGTGCTACCTCAATGTCAGAAACTGTGTCACTTAACTCCAGCATAGTACTTAAAAAATGACGAAATTGATGGGACGTCAACCGCACTGGCCTGTCTTCAAATTTAAGGTCATAGCGTTCAAACACACTTTCCATACCAATTTTGGGACGGCCACTTAGATAATCTGAAAGCTGTGTATGGGTGATCATTGTGAACACCCAAGGCTCTGTAGATTTCACTGAATGATGTCTTTGATGTTGAGTAATGAACAGCAAGTCCTCTGGTCGTTCAGCTACTGTTAGGTTCTTTATAGAATCCCATAGCGACGAAATTGATTCCTGCGCCAATGCTGTTGTTTTTTGCTTTAATTCGCTCGTTTGGAATGTCGCTACTGACTTCATTTTGCCGTTAACGTCTTGCTGCTGTTTGGTGATAGTAATCCCGCGGCTTCTTAAGTATGTTTGAAAATTAGAATTACTAGACCACTTCAGTAACTTCCAAGTACTAGGGATAGTTGCAACAGTGTCATCCTCAAGTTCAGGAAAGAAATCATGTTGATTTTTGGTGGCCGCAGCGACGACATCCCTCACTGGCTGCAAGTGTTTGCGCGCAGTGTCTATCCCCTTTTTTAAAATTGGAAGCAAACTTTCGGGAATGCTTTTTGACCGCCAACCGCCGCCTTTCTTAGCCTTGTAGCGAATTTCATGTACAAGAGAAGTTACTGGTTCGCCGGTTAAGACATTCGTTTCTTCGATTTCCTTTTCATAAAGACAATGTTTATCTAATAAAACCAACTCATCAAAACGTAGGCCTGTCGCCAACATGATTTCTACTATCGCTTGAAATAACACATCGTCACCCAAAAGAGGGGCATTTGAGAGGGTTGCCGCAGCAATAAGTCCTTCTTTAGTGGGGAGCTTTTTAGCGCGCTTTGTAATAGATTCTTGATCAATCCTTGAGTCGCTGTTGGTGTGAGTCTCACTACGTTTAGCTGATTTTTTAAATGTAATCTTATGATTTGCCAATTTTTTTTGATTTATATATTTACAAATCGCTTCTAATTTTACACCTACTCGATAGAACGTACTGTCTTCCAAAGAAACACGAGCTTCTCGCTCAGCCAATTTAAAATCATTCATTGAAAGTTCACTAAGGCACTTATTTGCAGGACCTATTATATTGTCGAGGTAACGATAAGCATTTATCCAAAGTTGAAGTGTCCCTACATCCTTTGCTTTCGCAATTTGAAGTGAAGTGACATGGCACTTAACTACGTCGGATAGTTGCTTATGCTGAAAAGGTGCCATGTCAGACTGGGAGTCTTTTACTTTGTTACCTTTTTTATTATCTCTATTGAAGTTTAAGCAAATGCGATAGCCAGCTTTTCTCCCTTGAGATAAGCAGATATTTTTCACATCCCAATGCAGCGAATCCCAGTTCCAGCCCTCTTTACTCTTAAACGGTGAATGCTTTTTAGAAAAATGAATTAACTCATTCAGGTTGCTCAGAGGATCATTGCCAGGTCGAGGTATTAAAGGAGCAACATTACTCATAATTCACCGTCCTCCAATTGCTGCACAAATTTAGATGCTGCTAAGTAGTCTTTGTGTTTAAGTATCTCAATTGCATGCCCTTCACCAAAGGTCTCTTTCGCTTCAGAAACAAAGTTTTCAACGACAGACTTGTGATCAACGTCATCGAATGCTTCAAGAGATGCACACCCATAGCAGCTCAGAGGTGGATTAAGTGAGCACGGCGTTTTACTTGCGCAACTACCGATGAGGTGAAGTTTTTGGTCTTTTGTTGGTGCAAATATTTGTTGCCCAGCTTGAGATGCCTCATCAGGATTTACTATTTTTCCCGCAAATGCATCAATGATGTCTTTAGCTTCAGATTGGAGTACATCATCCAATTTTTTAGCGACATGGTGAGTATGGCGGTAATACACTTCAAGTTGCTGAAGATCTGTATGATCCATCAACTCAGCCACCACCTTAAGTGGAGTTCCTTTAGCGATTAACTGAGTACAAAAGGTCTTTCGCAAACGTCGGTTTGTGACTTTGAAGCCCAAGTTCAAGCGTTCCTCTATAGACAAAATTCTTTTGAAAAAAACAGGCGGTCTCAACCTGAGAGAGGTAATCTTGTGATTTGTATTTGATAAGTTGCATAGAATTGGCTGTTCACTTTTAACCTTTTCTTTTAACAGATCCGAATAGCGTGCTTTCAATAATTCAATTAGCTCAAAAAGTGACTTCGTTATTGGCCTCTTTTTTACCTGATTGTTTCTCCTATGCCCACGCTGTTTCGCTCTCGGGAGATTAATAAAGGGCGCACCGTTCTCTCCAGTTCCTATATTTCCAAATGTAAGCTTAACTACTTGTATATTACGCGCTCCCAAAACCTGCCCGAGCTTTAATGCCACCATTCCTTGCAATTCAACAATCGACAACCTTTCTGTATCGATTGAGGCCATGGCTTCTCGAAAAAGGTGCTGTTCCCTAAGTGTTAAAGGCCCTCTGTTCGGCAATTCCATAATGACATCCTTGCCTTTACCATCATCGGTACCAAACTTGAGCACATCTAAATACAAGTCAAAGAAGTCTTCATCGAAGAAGGGGAATTCTTCTTCTACAAACCAGCCATAAAGAGAGCGTAACACCGACTTCATCGTAGCACTTTGGTCACTTTCCATAACATCTCGAACCTGGCGCTCGATCAGATCTTGTATGCTTTCCTCATCACCATGGCTACCAGATAACCTTAATGTTTTAATTATGTTAAATTGATTGTAAATTGAGATGTTAGCGCGTTTTTTACATGCAAATGAAACCAATGCTTTCACGTGCTCGCGAAGGAGTGGATCAACAAGCTCAAAATTTAACGACAATCTCTCTGGCAAGAGATGAACTTTTGTTTGCGTTAAATCCAGTGGTTGTCCACTTTGAGAAATTGGAAAAGGGTCATAGACAATCTCTTTATCGCTTGATTCAAAACTGACAGTCGTTAATTGGGTGTCGCTCAAAACAACGTTGTACTGCATCACTGCTACTCCTTAGCTATCAGTTATTCTCAAGGAAACTATGAAACGAACTCATTGCTTCAACGCACTGTTCGTATGTCGCCAATTTCTCGTAATTTTCGCTTTGACGTGATAACGGCTTCCAACCACCGATGTTGTTTTTTATTTTTCTCTTATGTTCGTCGTCATAGCTATCGCGGTGAAGAATACGGTCGAGATTCTCGAAGAACGTATGGCGCAATCTATGTGAGCCTAATTCGTCAATGTCGGGGATTTTGGCTTTGATTGCATCAAACACAGATGTTAATGACGACATAGATAAAGGGGGATATGGAGCATGACTAGACAGAATTAGATAAGGCGGTTGCTTTCTAGCAGCTTTCGGTGTGCTTCTAATAACTTTGTATTGGTTAATTAAATCTGCCAAATCATTAGAGATGGGAATAATGCGTTCTTCTGTTTTTTCGTGCGGAATGTCTTTACGAGGATCATCGTACTTCACGTTCTGCCTATTGTGAATATAAGGCCTTTCGCCATGCGCAAGCTTAGACGTATGGCAATTCTCTATAGTTAACGACAAGAGCTCCCCTCGACGGATACCTGTCTCATACAATAAACGAATAATAAGCCTATTACGTAATGCGGTGCCTTTGCTCCATCCGAAATACTTCGGATCTTTTAGGCCTTTGAAAAGCGAAACTTGAACTTGAGTGGATAACCCAGTAACCGTCGATGTGTTGCCTACGGACAACTTCCGAGCCTTTAACCTTAGAGTGAGACGTTTAACATTCTCTTCAATGGTTCCAATCATAGGATCATTCAGTTTGCGTGTTTTGATAGCACGTTCAGCTAAATAAGCAAAATACTCGCAACACGCATCGATACGTTGATTGAAATATTCAGCCTCTACCGTCTTTCGATTAATGGGTACAACGACATCCGTATCCTTCGCATACATTTCGAGATGTCTTAACAATGAGATGAAATGTTCACTTCTATTGAGGCCATGAAGCGCCACCTCTGCTAACAGGTCAATGTCATGCTTTGTTGCCCAACGTTCTACATGGATGACATGACGAGCATTGTTCTCTTGTGTGTTATCAGCACCATTAAGAGAAATAAGCGTGTAGCGGCAAATGCGGTCTATCGGCACGCCGTTATCATCAACCACAAGACAACCAACTTCATTAATACCGTCTTTTCTGACTTTACGTAACTTCATGGCTTAAACTTTACATTTTAAGTTTGGTATATTTATAGTATCAGTGAAGGGCCTTGTCAAATCAAAGTTTACACCACAAAAACGAAAAGAGCCCTTGAAAACAAGGGCTCTTTACAAATAAAGTTTACAATGTAAATTTTCCCGAACTAGAACGGAATGTCATCGTCGAAGTCAAAATCTGGCTCAGCCATTGGTGGGTTCTTTGGCTGACCTTGATTGCCACCCTGAGGCGCTTGATTGTAGCCACCACCTTGGTTTGAGTTGTAGCCGCCCTGCTGACCACCACC
>JAKVCY010000085.1 GCA_022448425.1 Thalassotalea sp.
GAAGTATCGAGCCGTAGCCACTCGATACGATAAATTAGCCAGAAACTACCACAGTGTGGTGGCACTGGCTTTTGCACTTATGTGGTTACCGATGTGGGTTGATTAGGATATGTACAGCAAAGATCAACACGCTCTAGTGAAGATTGGCCGGCTGTTGGGTTACCTGATGCTATTTTAGCTGATAGAGGCGAAATACTAGGTTATCAAATTGAAAGTTTAGAAAGTAACTTTTCTATACGTATTGAAAATACACCTCCTTATCGAGGTGATGCAAAAGGCATTGTCGAACGAAGTTTTAAAACTTTGCAAGCCGATTTCACTCCGTTTGCTCCTGGTGTTGTTATAGGTACTAAGATTAAAAAGCGTGGTGATAAAGATTATCGATTGGATGCGAAGTTAACCATTCGTGAATTTAAAGAAATCATCCTGTCATCTATTTTGTATCACAACCAGTTTGCCGTTCTTGAAAAGTATGACAGGGATGTCGATATGCCAAGTGATCTGCCCTTAGTGCCGAAAGAGCTATGGCAATGGGGATTACAGCATAGGACTGGTAGATTAAGAACTGCATCGTATGATGCGTTGAGAGTATCTTTATTACCAAGAGTCAAAGCGACACTCTCAGATTTGGGCGTTTGTATTTATGGTGTTTATTACACCTCTGTTGAGGTCGTTCAGCAAGGATGGTTGCACCGTTCTTCGGAAGCTAAAAGACCTGAACAGCTAGATGCAGCATATGACCCAGCATCTGCTGATCATATTTATATATTTCCAGAAAAAAACTCCACTAAATATTGGATCTGTAAATTAACTCCTCGCTCGAGAGGGTTTGAAGGAGCATCTTTTTGGGACGTTTGGCAGGTTCAAGAAGAACAAAAACAAACTATGGCTAAAAGTAAGTTGCTTGCTGAAGAAAAGAAAAGAGATCATGAAGATTTTGTTGAAAATAAAATTAAACAAGCTGTTAAAAGTGCTTCAGGTATTAAACCATTATCTGATGCTGAAAGAATATCGTCTATTAATGATAACAAGCGAAAGATTAAAGCTACAGAGAGGCAAAGTAATGCGTATCGGCCAGAGGATAATGTTAAAGAGAAACAAGCAGATATTATTCATCTAACAGATCAAGTAGATGAAGATTATAGTTATCCTGATCATATTGATGAATTATTTAGTGAGGATGACTAGGTATGACGTTACCAAGTAATTTTGTCTCTGCAATATATAAAGACCCTGGTATTGAGCGATATCGTGGTAATCCATTTATAGAAGCATTAACACCAATAATGTCTGTACAGCAAATTAAAAAAAGGCTGACAGGGGAAATTAAATATAACCCTCAGGACGTGTTTAGTAATGCCCGGGAACGAGCTCATGAAGTAGCAGCACTTCTTGATGACTTCTTTCAGCCGATAGCCAACCATTTACAGCTTGAAGAAAAAATATCTATCATGATCCGTGGAGGGTATGTTGGGAGAAACTTAGCTGATGGCTCGCTTAATACTCACATGCAAAACGGCTATGAAAGAATTATGTCTGGTGAATTGGATAACTTCCGCTTTGCTCAAACTAATTCAACAGCCAAAAGTTTATCTTTAATCGGTTGTTCAGGCAGCGGAAAAAGTACAACTATAAATAGAATTTTAGCGACCTATCCTCAAGTTATATACCATGAGAAACATAACTTTATTCAGCTATCTTATTTAAAAATCGAATGTCCTCACGATGGTTCTTTAAAAAGCTTGTGTCTAAATTTCTTTCGTGAACTAGACAGGGTGCTTCATACAAATTATGAAGATAAATATGCCAAAAAACGCCATAGCACTGAGATTTTGCTGGCATTAATGAGTCAGGCTGCTACTCAAAAAGCAATAGGCATATTAGTCATTGACGAAATTCAGCGTTTAAGTCAAAGACGCTCTGGTGGTAAGGAAAAAATGCTGGAGTTTTTTGTTGCATTGGTGAATGTTATTGGTGTTCCAGTAGTTATGGTTGGTACACCAAAAGCTAGACCTATTTTTGAATTGGAGTTGCAATCAGGCCGACGAAGTGCTGGATTTGGTTCACTGTTTTGGCAACCCATGAGAGCTGAAAAACCGAGTAAAGATCGTAAAACTGGGGAATTACGCAAAACAGAGTGGATAGCATTTAGTGATAAATTATGGCGCTATCAGTGGTTACTAAAACGAGATGAAACGCTTTCTGAAGATATCCGTGAATGCTGGTATGACTTATCACAAGGGGTACTAGATATTGTTGTCAAATTATTCGTTTTAGCTCAGCTTAGGGCAATAGCTACAGGTGTTGAGCGTATAACGGTAAATTTACTAAAACAGGTTTATCAAGATGAGCTTAAGCCTGTACATCCTATGCTGGCAGCATTGCGTTCAGGTGACGTTGAATTAATTGCTAAATATTCAGATTTACAGCTAGTTGATATTGATAAAAAGGTACTAGATCTACGGCAAAAAATAGATGAATTAAAAGCTAAGCAAGATAAAGAACAACCATTTCAAAACAATGAACAAGCGATGCGACTTTATAACTCCTATAGAAAAACAATTTGGTGAAGTATTTATAACGTATGGGTGTTGTGCTTTGAATATAGGGGACAGTTGTTGTTTCCAGAATTTCAGATAAATAAAGATGGTGACATCTACCCAGTCATTGAAGATATTCTCAATTTGTTAAGAGAAGTTTTTCAGCCTCAAGTTATATATATATATGTATATGTGAAGATTTTTATCAGTTAAATGGCTCGATGGTTGATGCATTGGCAAATGAAGAGTTGAAGACGGTAATACTAGGCGTAGTGGATTCTATTAGGCTTCGATCTTTACACCCCTAGCAATTGGGGTAGCGGACTCATAATTGGAAAATACTTTCTATCTAATCTATACCTTGTAGGGGGTAAAATTGTTTTTATACCTTATAAGGTATTTTACTCTGTAGTTTGACTAATATACCTTTAAAGGTATATTGTTGTAATTAAACCTTATAGGGTATAAAAAGAATAACCAGGTGCAATGAAGCATTGGGTGGAGATATGAAGCTTAACAACTCAAAAGAACTTGCGGACTATATTAAGCAGCAGCGTAAGAAACTCGCGCGCACACAAACTGATGTCGCTAGTCATATTGGCCTTAAGCAAAAGACAATTTCGGCAATTGAAAACTCTGCTGGCACTTCAAGAATAGACACACTTTTTAAAGTTGCTCATGAACTTGGTTTGTCTGTCGAACTAAAGCCTAAGCTTGATTCTGATAAGCCGCAAGATAAGTCAGGCTGGGATCAGGAGTGGTAACATGGAGCTCATTGTTAGTCTCAACTCGGTTCAAGTTGGTAAGCTGCTCAAAGATAAAAATGGTGGTTTACACTTTTCTTATGCTCAGGATTGGATAGAGCGCGCCGGAGCTCGACCTATTTCACTTTCTATGCCTTTAACCAAGGAGAATTACTCAGGAGATGTTGTCTACAACTTCTTTGATAACCTGCTGCCTGACAACCTCGATATAAGAAATAAAATACAAGCAAGGTTCAATGTTGGCTCGGGGCATTCATTTGATTTACTTGCTGCTATTGGAAATGATTGTGTCGGTGCTATCCAATTATCTTCGAGTAAGCCAGCGCCTGTCTCAGAGTTAAACTACAACATACTGACAGAGCAGCAAATAGAGCAGTTGTTGCAAGGATATAAACATACACCGCTAGGCATGGAAATTGATGATGAAGACTTCCGAATTTCCATTGCAGGCGCACAAGAGAAAACTGCGTTGTTAAAAGTTGGGGATCACTGGACAAAGCCTATCGGTACAACGCCAACAAGTCATATTATGAAGTTGCCTATGGGAGTATTACCACATGTAGGCATCGATTTAACAGATAGTTGTGAAAATGAATTCATATGCTTAGAGTTGGCTCGAGCATTTGGGTTTGAGGTCGCAAATACGCAGGTGGTTTCTTTTGGGGGGCAAAAGGTATTGGCTGTTGAACGATTTGATCGCAAGTACTCTTCTGATGGCTCATGGTTAATGCGCTTACCACAAGAAGATTTCTGTCAGGCTATGGGAATATCTTCTGCGCAGAAATATCAAGCTGACGGTGGACCGGGTATCTCAGATTGCATGCAACTGCTTTCTGCTTCGACAAACCCGAAAGACAGGGAGAGTTTCATTAAAACCCAAATATTCTTTTGGTTAATAGCCGCGATAGACGGACATGGAAAGAACTTCAGCGTTTTCCTCGAGCCAGATAATAAATATCGAATGACACCTCTTTATGACATTCTATCAGCCTATCCAACTATGTCTGGTTATAGCGAACAGCAAGGCGGGCTGCAATCACAGAAAATAAAGATGGCGATGTCTCTTAAAGGAAAAAATACACATTGGAAATGGAGTAGAATTCAGCCGCATCATTTCATATCGACCGCGGAGTTTATAAAATATCCTTCTGATAAAGTTGCCCGTTATTACGAGTTCTTTGTTGAGAATGTAGAGCTCGTTATTGCTGAAGTAGAAGGGAGATTAAGTAATGATTTTCCTGATTATGTGGCAGATGCAATATTTTCTGGTTTAAGAAAGCAAGCTCGTAAATCCATTAATTGAGGTCTTGAATCCAGTCTAAGACTGTTTGTTTTTTCCATGCTTTAAATCTAGGGCCAAGATCAAGAGGTTGTGGAAACTCATCATCATGAATCATGCGGTAAAGAGTTGATCTGCAAACCCCAACTAGCAGGCAAACTTCTTTTATGCGAATCAAGCATTCAGGTGGCTTTTCCGCTAGTTTGTCCGTTGATAGCGGATCAAAAACGATAGTGGGTTTTGGTGTTGGAGTTTCTTCAGATATGTTTTTCGATATATCTGATATGTGACTTAGGGCTTGTTGCATTTCACTAATATTGCTCTTTATTCTCAAACTCAGTTGGTCTAAATAGTATAATAAATACTGTTTTTCTTTCTTTTTCATAACTATGACTTTATGTTGCGGCCTTTTGCGGAAAACTAGGATCGTACTTTTCGACTGAAGATCAAACATTTAGTCGAGCAACTTTGTTTCGTACTTTTAGTAGCTTCTACAGGTTGAATTTATACAAGCTCGATTGAAATCATAAAAAAGGCCGCTACATCTAATTGCAGCGGCCTTTTTGATCGAAAAAATTTGTGAAACAAGGTAAGACTATTGTTGTTTCTTCACAATTGCATTTAGCGATGAAACTTGGCCTTTTAACCGTTCAATCAGGTCTGTCTTGGCAAAGCGGGAAAAATCATCAATTTTCCAAGCTTCTGAAGGTGTTTTCTTGCTGCTGTCAATTACGAGGTAAGGAAGCCCTAATTCGATAGCTTCCTCTTTTGTACTCGTATCGCTCGATAAACTTGCAACAAATGGGGTAAGCTTCGAACTACTTGGTATGATAAAAGCGATGTCATTGTCCATCAGTTGCTCGTCTAACTGTAAGTTGATCTGACGTATGGCAGCTGCAACATCTTGATAATTTTGATTAATTAGCGCTTTTTGTGTTGGCCAAAGAGCAATTAGATCACGCTTTAATATACCTGCCATTACCAGCAAGTTGTTGCTGTTTAACCAAAAGAACTCAGCATCAGCCGCTAAGGCGACTTTTTCTCCGTTTGGTACAATTGCTTGCGCAATATCGATATCAACAATACGAATATTCCTTTGTCTTAGACTTGGAAATAAATCGAGTCCGGGCTTTACAGCGCTGATGCTAACAAACGCATCAAAATGTTCGAATTTATTGCTGGCGTTTTTACGGATCCAGCTTGCTACTCTGTTAACTGGTAAACGTTTAGGAGGCAAATAACTAACGTGTAGTTCAGTGTCCTTTACCATAGCTTGCGTCAGGCTAAAGCTAATGGGGCTAACAGTTGCTATTTTTCCCTTGATATTATTGTCGGCAGGGTCGGCATTGACGGCTTGACTGACTAAACCGCACAGTAGGACTATGCAGGCTTT
Organism: Thalassotalea sp.; assembly: GCA_022448425.1. Classification (GTDB taxonomy): domain Bacteria; phylum Pseudomonadota; class Gammaproteobacteria; order Enterobacterales; family Alteromonadaceae; genus Thalassotalea_F. The sequence goes on from JAKVCY010000085.1 coordinate 5,977, forward strand.
GTAGACTAGAGCTATTCTCATCTTCTATCCCTTTTTTCGCATTAAACTGTGAACCGTAATTGCAAAGATAAACCATGAACAGGCAACAAGAATAATCGCTGGTCCAGTAGGTACGGCCCACTGCATATACATTGGCAGCAATACGCCAGATAGTGCACTAGTGGTCGCAATGACAATCGACCACGCTAGCATGCTTTTCAAATTGCTTGCTAATAATCGAGCGCTTGCCGCTGGTATTAATAACAAGGCCCCGACTAGAACAGCACCAATTATTTTCACCGCTGCTACCGTCATTAGTGCGATAAGAAGTACAAAGCTGTAGTCATGCAATTTGGTTTTTACCCTAAGGCTTTTTGCTATCTCTGGTGACAAAGCGGTCAAGTAAGCTTTATTTGAGTAGTTAAAGGCTAATGCTGTTATCAGCACAAACATCGTGAGTAGAATTACGATATCTTGCGAGTCAGCTGTGAGCACTGAACCAAACAACACTTGCTCAACCAAATGTGCGTTTACTTTTTTAGCTACTACCATGAGTAACGCTGCACCCAGAGCAAGTGCAAACGATAAAAAGACTCCGATTAAGGCGTCATAAGGTACCGTTGTTCTTCCTCGCACCCATTGCAATGTCAATGCAAATATAATTGAGAAAGCGAACAAGCTAATCCAAGGCGCAGTAATCGGTTCTCCGAGTAGTATGCCGATAGATACGCCAGTGAGTGCTGAGTGACCGACGGCTTCAGATAAGAATGCTAAGCGCTTTACAACGACTAAAGTACCCAATACTCCTAGTAGTGGTCCTATCATTAAGCTGGCGAGGAATGCATTGACTAAGAAGCTATAAGAGAACATTTCGGGTAACCAGCCCTGCGTTGCCAACGTTGCGAATAGTTGGTGAATACTGTCTAACATAGTGATTGGCTAACCCATATTGGCAAAGTCTAAAGGAGATGGGTTTTGTTGTAACACATCAAAAATTCTATCGGCATTACCTAGTTCTACTAGTGTGCCGTCAATAAGTGCTATCTGCTGGCAGTACTTCGCCACGATATGCCAATGGTGCTCAACCATAAGGATCGAGTTGCCTTGTTTATGGTACTCATCTAATAGATCCAGAATTAGTTGGTGTCCTTGTTTATCAACACCAGCAAGAGGTTCGTCGAGTAACAAAATATCAGGTTCATTGATCAGCGCGCCACAAAGAAGTACTCGTTGTCGTTCGCCTGTTGATAGGGTACCGATGCGTTTATGGGAAAAATTACTAATTTCAAATTTCGCCATAGTTTCAGTTATTTTTTTGTTTTGCTTGTACTTAAGCCAAACGGGACGATCTTCAGCTACCATGCGCAGATAATCGAGCACGGTTATCGGCAACGTGGCATCAAAGGGAGCTAATTGAGGAACATAGCCGATTTTTCCGGGTTTTCCGTGTTGCCAATCAAGATAAATTCTACCACTGTGAGGAACCAAACTAAGTATTGTTTTTATCAGGGTTGATTTACCACCACCATTAGGGCCAACGATGCCAAACCAGCATCCTGGTTCAATCATGAGATTTATATCTGACAATAATTGGTTACGGTCTATTTTTACTGATGTGTTTTCAAATACAACGCTAGGCGAAGCGCTTTCTATAAGCTTTTTTGACATTAACCCGCCTTGTTAGCAGCATATATTAATGCTTCTGCTAATTTGTTGATATTGTGTCGCATTTCTAACTCCACCAACTCTTTGGTGTAGTCGCCATGTGTCATGTGCGAGAAGTGATAGATCTTAATACCCGTTTCTTTCTCTATTAAGTCAACATAGCTATTTGCCATGTTTAGCTCCGTGAACAATACGTCAATATCGGCTTTACGAATTTCATCGATCGTAGCTTGCAATTGAGAAGCACTAGGTTTCACGCCATGAGCAGGCTCTACTACTGCAGATACAGTTAAACCAAACTCTTGCAATAGATAACCGTACGCATTGTGAGTGCTTGCTATCTTTACTTTACTTAGGTCCTTGTTAATCAGTATGTTTTGCACATTCTTCTTCAATGTACGCAGCTTTTTAGCGTATAAAAATGCATTTTTACTGAAGTATTTGGCATTACTCGGATCAACTTTTCCTAGCCCCTTCGCAATGCTATAAACTTGGCGAATTGCTGCATCTATCGAAACAAACGTATGAGGATTAGATTTACCGCCGTGCCCAAGTAACGGGACGTCCTTGTTGGCATAGATCATGGTGAGATTTTGCGGGTTAACCCTGTCTACTGCATGCACAACAAATTCGTCGTGACCAATTCCATTGATAACTAGCGCATCAAGCTCATTCAATCTAGCAATATCTGCAGGGTTTAAAGAATAGTTATGTGGATTGAATCCCGTTTCAATTAACGGTAGCACCTCGCCTTTATCACCTAGCACGTTAGCGACGTAGGAGTAATAGGGATGTAATGTTATCCCGACTGTCAGCTTTTTGTCTGTTATCTGTTCAGCTTGAGCGAAGCCTGCCAAACTAATAAGTAGCAAGAAGGTTATTAAATTTCTCATTTTTTCTAGTCTTCTTTTAATGCCAGGTGAGCGACAGCTAACCAACTGTTTTCTGCTTGGCAAAGTGTATTGCTATGAGTTGTTTGTTCGTCGGTATGATGAGCGTGACTATCAATAGAACGCCATTGTACCTGCCAAGGCTTTTCATCTAGCTTGAACAAACGCAACTGCACTAATTCTTTATCAATAACGAAACAGTTTATGCCGGCCTTTACAAAGTTCTCTGTAGTAAAAGGGGCTAATTCGTTGTTGATAAAATCGCTTAGATTGGGTTGTTGACTAATAAGCTCAACATCTTGCAGCATGCTTATCTCGTCACTCGCAATGCTCAATTGTGTTGCTAGGTTGCTGTATTGGTTAGGTAGACGAATAGGTGCCTGATCTTTGTGACTAGCCAGCCACAATAACAACGCTGCGCACCAAAAGACGCCTATCAAGGTCAGAAAAAAATACCGATTCTCTTGATGGCTGTCTGTGGTGGGAATAATTTCTCTGAACACTGAAGGTTGATTTTTCACCTTATGGTAACTCCGCGTAATCAAATTCAGCAGGAGTTTCATGGTTTGGGTTAAACACGATGTAAAACTCACCTTGAGGCATTGCAAATGAAGCAGAGCCATCACTAGCAGTCGTTACTTTCGACAGCAATTCGTCGTCATAAGAATAAATATCAAGCTCTACAACGCCTGACAAACTTGCATCACTGTATCCTGCGAGGCAATGTAATGTAGAGTCGTCATTTGGCTTAACTTGACAATTAAGCGTCGGAAAGTGTGCAAACGCCTTACTGCAGAACAGCAAGGCGACGAGTAAAATTAACCCTTGAGTGATAAACCCTTTATTCATAAATCACTTCAAATGCGTAGTAAACACGGGTGATATCAAAGTCAGCTTCTACGTCATCACTTGTTTTCTTGTGATATACCTTAAGCATGAAACGACCGCCTTCTTCTAGAGAGAAATTAATCATCCCGTCATTATCAGATTTAAGCTCTAAAACAAGAGGCTCTTCTTGATATTGTGGACCTTCTTTTTCAATCGTGAAATCAAGGTCTTTGACTGGCTCACCGTTGAATAATGCTTGGATCTCAATATCTTCGCCTGTAACGTAATCCGAAGGATGGGTTACTGGTACCAATTCAAACCCCGTGTTCTTCGGTGCTAACACAGTGTCTGTTGGAGCACCGTTAGTTAGGTATGACATGGCAATCGTGAAGTACTTGGTAGTCTCCAGGTTTTTACCATTCTTTGGCATCTGTTGCTTAGCAGCAGATTTGCTTGCTCTTAAACGTTTTTCAGTTTCACGTTTACCTACCGTGTAACGAGAGAAATATGATGGGCCGCGTTCATAGACCAGTGCATAAGTGCCAGGTTCTTCAACTTTCATGTCAAAAGTAGAACGCTGCGCGCCCTGATAAAACGAGCCTACGCGACGAACTTGTTTGCCATCAGCGCCAAAAACTTTAACGCCATTGCTTGGCATTGAAAAGTCAGGTCTAAACGTTGTGTGAGAGGCGGTAATATCAACCGTAATACTTTTAGGTTTATCTGTATCTACCGCGAAAAAGCTCGGCCAGATATAAATGTCATGCGCGTTACTTGCAAAAGCCGAAACGGCCAATAAAGAGCCTGCAACGACTTTAGAAAATCGATTTAACTTCATTACTTATTTTCCTATTTTGATATTTATTGGACCAACTTCTTTATCAGCCGCTAAATTGTATTCTTTTTGCTCACTATCAAAGTCAATTGCTTGCTTCATTAGCGAGCGACCGCCGTCTTCACGCACTACTTCAATGTAGAGTTTAAATTTAGTTACATCTTCAATGTTGAATGACTTGTTGTACTTTCCTGGCCCTTTAGTCGCGCCCGTAACACCATCTGGCACGTCGCCGTATCGACCTTGCTTACGCCACCAGCGTCGAATGTCAGCAAGCCATTTATCCTTCGCGTTTTTATTCAGGTGCCACAGCAATAACGTTTCTTTCTTTTCTTTACTTTCAATCCAGATAGCAACATATGGGTTGTGATAGTTTGCACTCTCAATTGTTGGTAGCTCGAAACTTACATCCAATTGTTTGGCTTGTAGGCTGGCGCTTGCTGCGAAGAGAGCCAACACACACAAAATTCTAAGAAACACTAAACTTCCTCCTAATGCATTAAATACACGGTCAAAATAAAAATACTGCCACCCGCTAACATGGCAATATTGGCAGGCAGGCGTTCTAAGCGGTTGACTACTACTAACCAGAAACCGCTAACACAAAAAAGCAACATACAAACTGCGCTTATATCTGATATTGCGCGCCAAAAGCCGCTAACATGCTTAGCGCGATGCAGGTTGTTTAACATGGCTATCGTTGATAGATCTCTGCTATCGACAGCGATTAATTTATCGTCAATGAGTACTTCAATGACCTTGGCGCCGTTTGGACCAGTTAGGTTAATAATCAATAATTGATCGAACTCATCCCATTCAATTGCAAAATCAACGCCGCGAATATCGTACGCTTTATCAAGCCATTGCAGCAAAACCAAACCATGTGAGCCATAGTTCTCAGGCCAATTAGGCATTTCTGCAGCCCACTCTGGTAGCGAAATTTCACTTACTTTGTTATCTACCTCTCCCATTTCCCAATCAGGATGGTTCAGTAAAATCCCAGTAGTAGCGAAAAACAGCATCAATAACAAAACAGGTAAGGCACTGTATATATGGACTTTTCTTATAATACTTGTGACTTGGAGAAACTGATTGTTATGGAGCCGACGCGTGGCGTCGGGGTTGTTAGTGCTTTTCAATTGAATACCTACTTCTCTAGAGAGTGCAATTCTACTAGAAATTAGGAACAATTCTCAATAATATATGCGAATAATTTTCATTTAGGTTTATTGTTAGTGGTAATAGTCTAATGAGCTCAGTCATTCAATCGTTATTCATCCAGCGTTTTGCGCCATACATTGCGCGTGCTTTAATTGTTTTTAACGCAACATTGATCGCAATCTCTCTCGTGCTTTTTACCTTGGCTTGGTCCACCGATTCATCTCATACCGATAGCGAAGCTCTAGGGGAAATCCAAGTAGATAGCGTCGTACTACTTGGTTCATACAAACAGCTTGGGGAAAGTCGTCTATGGCCTGTTAGTCTGGCTTATGGTGGCGGTTTTGTGGTGACTGACAATGGTGGCCTAATAAAGAACAAAACTAGTGCCAAGCACTCAGATATCTACCTCAGTATCCAAACAGCGTTGAAAATATTTACTGTGTTTTCTACGTTGATCGCCATTTTGCTGCTCGTGAGTAGTAACTATCTGCGTTTAGTCACGGTGACCTCTGCCAATATTATTTTGATTTGGCTACTCGACACGCCGTTTTTGTTTGATATGCAAACCAATATCACAGGTTCTTTTGCTTTACCTTGGAGTGCGCTGTCAATAATTGCTCTATCTTTTTGGAGTTTCAACAAGTGGCTAGTAAAGAACAGTCATGTGAGTGATACGTTAATTGCTTACGCCAGCCAATCAGGTAGTGCAATGTCGTTGGCTAAGCGATTTAAAAAATCGTTGTTTCACACTTGTGATGTACGCTGTGTATCAACACTTGAACCAGGTGTGTTTACGCAGTATGACAACGTTTTGCTCATAGCGAGCACATACGGTGAAGGGCAACCGCCAGAAAAAGCACACAAGTTTGTTCGTAAGTTGTCTCAGTTTGATGGCTATCAGAGCGTTGTTAACTATTCAATTCTGGCCCTAGGAGACAGGCACTATGGCGATTTTTGTGCGTTTGGTCACCAACTTGAGCAGCTTCTTAGCTCGAAAGGAGCAAAGGCGATAACAGATTTAGTGGAAGTTGATCGACTTGATAGCAATGCTATTAACCAATGGTGGCAGGCTTTAAGTACGAAGCTCAGCTGGCGAACAAAGGGTGTTAAACAAGAGTTTTGTGATTTGTTAGTCACCGACAATATGTGTTGTAACCCCAGCCAAGACAACCGACATGCTCACATCGTGCAGTTCGATAAACAGCAGTTAAGCTATCAACCAGGCGATTTACTTGCTATAGCGCCAGAGCGCAGCATTGAGCAAGCGAGACAAATTACAAAATCACTTGGTTTCGATGAACAAGAGAACGTTATGTTCAATAAGCGTATCACTTCATTAATTGATGCTTTAACTCATTTAGAGTGGCAGGGAGAAACTGCGGCAAATGCACAGTCATTGGTTGATAAGCTTAGGCCGATATCACCAAGGGTTTATTCTATTGCGAGTTCACCCTATCAAGACACCATTGAGCTGTTGGTTCGTCGGCATTACTCATCGGATAAGGATCCGGGCTTAGCTTCGCATTACTTGTGTGATTTAGCGCCTAAAGAAACCATTAGCGCTGATGTAAGAGTTCATTCAAATTTCCACCTTCCAGCACATGACGTGCCGCTTATTCTTATTGGTGCAGGTACGGGCTTGGCCCCATTGATAGGTTTTCTGCGTCATAGAGCAGCAACTGGTAGTTCACAGCAACATTGGTTGTTTTTCGGTGAACAACATAAAGAGAGCGATTTTTATTTTGCTGATGAAATTAATGCGATGCATCAACAACAACTGATCACAGCATTAAACTTAGCGTGGTCACGGGATGAGAACCGAAGCTATATTGGTGAGCATATTTTAAGAGAGCGACAGCAACTTTTGTCTTGGGTCGATAAGCTTGGGGCGTATATCTATATTTGCGGCAATCAATCAGGTTTTGGAGACAGCGTTTGTGCTGTGCTAGCAGAAGTATTTGGCCAAGACGCGTATGAGAATATGATAAGTACAGGCCAATTGCGTACAGACCTGTATTAGGATGTGTCGATCTTTCGAGTTTATTCTTAACGCTGTCTGATTAACTTCACATTAGGCAGATACGAGACTGCATAGTTATGTTTTATTAGGTGAAAAAAATATCTATGCCTCAGCTTCTCTATATAGTTTTCTATGGCTAAGTTTAGTGTTGAGTTAGAGATTAGTTGTCTCTAAACCTTACTTTTACCCGAGGGTATTTAGTGTTTATCAGTAGTGTAAAAGTCACAAGTATTGCTGCGCACAACAATGTTGCTAGGTTAGCGATTGGATACATTAAGGGGTATAAATAATATTCGTGAATAATCTTCATTGATGAAAACATTTCTACCCATGACCAAAGCAATACTCCAACAGGAATAGCGTACCGAAACACATAGCCATTAGAAGTAAATCGACGGATTCGATAGATTAAATAGAGTGGCCATATC